>NZ_LCWX01000199.1:0-1100 GCF_001431305.1 Pseudovibrio sp. POLY-S9 | reverse complement strand
ACATGCCAGCTTCCAGCAAGCCGAAGTTCTGATCATTCTTTTCTGTCGTTATGACCTGAGGGACAGTTTTAAGGGCTTTGCCCTCACGTGACCTAGATCGTCGCTCGCCTGACCACAATCTTCCTCGCCCTTAGGGCTGCGGGAGACTATGGACAGCCTCTCTTCTCACTAGCTCCCGCACACCCGTTTGTTTGGCAAGGGAAATGAAACGGACCTCATTGAGACGGAATGAACATCATGGTTTTTGCAAGCCGTTCAAGTCTCTTGATCACAAGGGAGCACAACATGAATGCCAAGATCCTCACATTTCCAACAAAGCAGACAGCAATTAACCGCGCTGAAGTCATCTCATTTTCTGAGGTGCTGGAGGCGGCTTGGGATGCTTCATTGGAAGCCACACTGGAGTTTGTTGAACAGAACGGCGATTATTTTGAGGAAGGTGGAGCCCATGTTGTGTTTGCTGATCTCAATGCCCCGTTCGTGCGCCTTTTAAAAGTCAAAGGCGTAGGGGAGGCCATGAGCACAGGAGAATGGAAAGTCTCGCTGTTGCTGGGACTGCCTTACAAATCGCAATGTGTCTATGAAGCGGGTTGCAAGGCGTTTGTCGAAGAGTTGAAGCTTCGCAATATCTCAGCTCGTGTTGTCACGTTTGCTAAGGATGAAGAGCGTTATTAGGCGGAAACGTGCTGCTTGAGAATGTCATATTAGCGTCTCTGATCAGGGGCCTCCAAGCCCACGCAGGCCCGCACGAAAAGACCAGAGGCATGAAGCAACCTTGCGATGCTTTTCGCAACGGGTTTTCTTATGTTCAACCCGCACTGTTCAGGCTTGCTCTTTGGGTACAAGAAAAACGTAGGTTTTGCTGATACCGCACTGGAATAAGCTGTTGATTGAACCACGAGTTTTGACCCAATTATACCGTTCGATGGAATGTTGTCTTTGTTTACATCAAAAGACGTTGCTACGTTCTGGTTAGCTGTAGCCGCCTGCAAACATAATCATTTGGGCTTGCAATCATCGCCATTTTGAGCCCGAATTAAATGACTTTATCTGGGGGCTCAAACCCACATTAATTGGTGCGCCGTGGAAAGGCGCGTTTT
>NZ_LCWX01000198.1:101859-117305 GCF_001431305.1 Pseudovibrio sp. POLY-S9 | reverse complement strand
TTGAAGGGGCATGCCCCTTCAATCAAAAGTCAAAGCTGCGAAAGTGGGTAATTTTCAAGCAGCACAAATGGGGAAAATACATCCAGCACTGACAGCACAACCCCGCAAATGAGCACCCTGCTGGTCTGCGGCCGGGCAACAAGCGCCCGCAGGCCAGCATCCCAAAGGGTAGGGGATGCACTCCAATCTGATCTAACACAGCGCGATCAGGCTCCCTGAGCGTGAAAGTGATTCATGCTAATCAATCAAAAAATAATGGCAGGAGTTGCTAATATATAAGTTTATTGTGGAATAAATAGGATGTTTTGAAGAATCGTGAAGCCGCCAAACCGGGGGATATACACCCCGTAAAACCCAAAAACCCTTGGTATTTCAGGGAGCTTGTAACGGCAGTTGTGTCGCGCCGCGGCAAGGCACCCCGGTCAAGCCACTGTCTCTAAGTAGTTTTTCCTTTTGACTTTCAGGCCAATTCGCCCAAACTCCGTTGTGTGTAATCAATTAGGTCTTGAAGTTACATTGGGACTAGGAAAATGCGCTGGTATCAGCTGTATTTGAATATCTTAAAGAGAGATAAGCTGCCTTGGCACATCGAAGATGTTTCCATGGCCAATAACCTGCATCTCGTCTGACGACCTCCGCCTGCAGTGGAGTCGCTCCTGCTGCACAGCCGCATGTAAGCTAGCCTCCTGCCTCCTATAGTCCACCAAAGATGCAGAGTGTAGAGGCCAGCCAAAACATGCAGTACCCCCAAAACAAGTAATATTAGGCACTCATTCCAACACTGCATCCCCTACGCAGCAGAAGAACTGTGCTTTGATATTGGCAATACCATCGGCACCTCCGGTTTGCGCTGCAGGTGTGTCGTGATTGCTTCAGATAATGACGTTTGTCTTTGCTCCTGTCTTCCAAGTGTTGAGCGCGCTTGGGGCAGAAGAACGGCACCGCCATGCCTGAGACTTGCAGCGGGGAAGTATACAGATCACAGCACAGCCAAGATTATGCAGGCAATAACTCTGCATGATCAAGTAATACTCATGTAAATATCAGCGCCTTGTGTATTGCATAAAGGTACATGTGTCTGTGATTTGTATATATAAACGATTATTTATTCACATATCCATATTGTTACTTATTGTGATGATCGAATATTTGGATAATTAATGAATACGAAGATTGGTGAAGCGAAATTGTTTTCGATTCGTAAGTAAATAAACTTCGAAATCGATAATTTCTTCACTCCTTGAGAATTCGGAGAGACATGGTCCCTCCGCCCTATTGGTAAAGAAGCAAGTAAGAGGACGTTCTTATGACTAAGTTTATGCCAGAGCCGTTCAAGATTAAATCTGTTGAACCAATGTACTTCATTTCTGACGAGCGTCGCGAAGCGGCAATCCAGGAAGCTGGCTTCAACACATTCCTGCTGAAGTCCAAAGACTGCTACATCGATCTGCTGACCGACTCCGGTACATCCGCGATGTCCGACAAGCAGTGGGCTGGCCTGATGGTTGGTGACGAAGCTTACGCTGGCTCCGAAAACTTCTACCACCTTGAAGAAGTTGTTAAAGAGCACTTCGGCTTCAAACACCTCATCCCTACTCACCAGGGCCGCGGCGCAGAAAACATCCTGTCCACGCTCACAATCAAGCCAGGCGACTACGTTCCAGGCAACATGTACTTCACCACAACACGTTTCCACCAGGAACGTAACGGTGCAACATTTGTTGACGTAATCTGCGACGAAGCCCACAACCCTGACCTGGCTGACGTGCCATTCAAAGGCAACGTGGACCTTGCAAAACTGCAGAAGCTCATCGACGAAGTTGGTGGCGAAAAGATCCCTTACATCTGTCTTGCTGTAACCGTGAACCTGGCTGGTGGTCAGCCTGTTTCCATGGGCAACATCAAAGCAGTAAGCGAACTCTGCCACAAGCACGGCATCAAAGTGATGTACGATGCAACCCGTTGTGTAGAAAACGCATACTTCATCAAAGAACGTGAAGCTGGCTTCGAAGACAAAACAATCAAGGCAATCCTCCTTGAAATGTTCTCCTACGGCGACGGCTGCACCATGTCCGGCAAAAAAGACTGCCTGACAAACAACGGCGGTTTCCTCTGCATGAACGACGACGACCTGTTTGCTGAAGCAAAAGGCATGGTTGTTCAGTTCGAAGGTATGCCTTCCTACGGTGGTCTCGCAGGCCGCGACATGGAAGCAATGGCAATCGGCATCAAAGAATCCGTTGAATACGACTACATCTCACACCGCGTAAATCAGATCCGCTACCTCGGCGAACGTCTGGAAGCTGCTGGCGTGCCAATGGTTAAGCCTTACGGCGGTCACGCAATCTTCCTCGATGCACGCGCATTCCTGCCACACCTTGACCAGCAGCAGCTCCCTGCACAGGCACTTGCCGCAGCGATCTACCGCACCTCCGGTGTACGCACTATGGAACGCGGTATCGTGTCCGCAGGCCGCGACGTTAAGACCGGTGAGAACCACGTTCCTAAGCTCGAAACCGTTCGTCTGACTATCCCACGTCGCGTATACACATACGCACACATGGATTACGTCGCAGATGCGATCATCGAGCTCTACAAAAACCGCGAAAGCATCAAGGGCCTCGAATTCGTATTCGAACCTAAGGTACTTCGCTTCTTCACTGGCCGTTTCGAAGAAATCTAAGAACTAAGCCATTGAAGTGACTAGCAATAGTCAAAGACTAAACTGCATTGGAGGAGAGCCCGTGTGCTCTCCTCCGTTGTTATCAAAGCACAAATCTTACCCGTCGTAAGTCTATGTGCGCTTTTCGGGAAAGCTCTGCCACGGGGCACTTACAAAATCGGCAGGTGTTTTCTCAATTGGTCACGGCAAATGCCGGAGTTGGGAGGCTCAACATGACCATTGCTTCTGAGCAGGTTCCTACTGCAGAGACAGTTGAACCAAAATCTACCAAGAAAAGCCAGGGCACAATCTTAGGCGCCAGTGTGATCGCTGCTGGCACCGCCGTCGGCGCGGGCATGTTCTCGCTCCCTGTTGCAAACAGTGGCGTATGGTTCTCTGTTTGTCTGGTTCTGATGATCGTTGTTGGTTACATCATGCACACTGCATCGTTGTACATCATGGAAATCACGCTTCATTTCCCTGAAGGGTCCAATTACGACAGCCTTGCCAAGGGCACCATTGGTAACGTGGGCCGTGTGGTCAACGGTCTCTCCGTTGCCTTCCTGTGCTACGTTCTCACCTACGCCTACATCTCAGGTGGTAGTTCGATCATCACATACTCGCTGTCGATTTTTGGTGACGTCAACATGTCATCAGGGGTGGCGAGTTTGATCTTTGCAGTCGTGTTACTATCGATTGTGATGATGGGGACCCGAGCTGTTGACCGTGTGAACACTGTTCTCATCGGCGGCATGATCATCACATTCATGATCAGCTTGAGTTCATTGATCGGCAACTCATCTACAACGAACCTGTTCCCAGAGATCTCTCTCGGCGATCGCATGCCATATGCGTTCTACACCATCTCCTTCCTGGTGGCGAGTTTTGGTCTTCAAATTACAGTTCCAACTGTAACCAACTATCTGGGTCTGGATGCGAAGCGGACAAGCAAAGCGCTGCTGATCGCGATTTTCCTTGCAGGCTTCTTCTACTTCCTCTGGATGTTTGCAGTATTCGGAAACATCTCCCGTGATGACTTCCCTGCGATCATCGCTGAAGGTGGCAACATCGGTAACATTATCGGTGCTCTGAGTAAGTCTGGTATCAGTGAAAACATCTCTGTAATCCTGCAGATCTTTGGCAACATGGCTGTTGCAACATCCTTCCTGGGTGTGTCTCTCAGCCTGTATGATTACATCTCTGACTTGTTCAAGTTCGATACAGCTACCGTTGCTGGCAAAGCAAAGACTGTAGGCATCGCATTCGTACCAACCATTATCCTTGCTATCCTGTACCCACACGGGTTCATCGCAGCAATCGGTTATGCTGGTGTGGTTCTGGTGATCTTCTCCTTGCTGGCGCCAATCGTAATGGTTCGCATCTGTCGTGAGCGGAACCCGGACATGTACCAGGTCCCAGGCGGCAACGCCCGTCAGGCAATGGTATTCGGTTTCGGTATCCTGGTGTTCATCATCACTGCATTCGAACTGACCGGTAACCTGCCAATCTTCGGCTAATCCGTTTGAAGAGAAAGCAATAAAGACGACTATTCAGTCGGGGCAAAACCTGATTGCGAGGCAAACCACAAGCCCCCGCAATCAAACCAACTGACCCTCAAATGTCAGCAAAAGACTTGCCGCAGCCCTTCCCGCTGCGGCAAGTTTTGTCCGTTTCAACACCCCGAACCCACTGGGAGGCAGGTTCGGGGTGTTGGCGTAACCCCCAACAATGACAGATCAGGTGTAGTCGAAAGTAAAACCGCGCTCTAAGAGGACGACTGTTTGCCCTCAAGCAACCTCTCACCAAAAACGCAAAGCAACACCGAGTGCCAAATGTCAGATCGGCAATTCAGGCGGGGTAGCTGTCCATTGTTGCATTTGCAAAGTACCGCGCCAATAACAAGGCCAGAGCTGGAGTGTCGGGCCAGAGTGGACATTCGATAGAGTCAATCAAGGCTTGAGATCGTACTATCTCAATACTATAAAATACACGCATCCGGTATTTTCTTCGAAAATAAATATTCACGCAGTCGAAGCACTAAATGATCATGGTGTAGGGTTGTAGGAGAACGAGTTTTTCTTGCTTTCAGGACCGATCAGAGTAGCAAGAATTGTAGATTGTTTAGCATATCTTACATAGCCTCTTGAAAAGAGAGCCGAGAATAACTACATAAACAAAGCGCGTTTACAGCCATCATTGGCTATCTTTTCTTCCGGCTTGCCGGTTTACTAGGTTCCCCCTGATTTTGAGAATGTTGCACCCCATGTACATATCGAACATGGGAAATACGCCCGCTTAGCCCGGGTAAAGTTACAAGGTATCAACCATGACACACGGCACTGTAAAATTCTTCAATTCCACAAAAGGTTTCGGCTTTATTTCTCCTGAAGATGGCGGAAAGGATGCATTTGTTCATATTTCTGCTGTTGAGCGGGCAGGACTTATGGGTCTCGAAGAAGGTCAAAAAGTTGCTTATGAACTAGAAAGCGGCCGCGATGGCAAAGCTTCAGCTGTGAATTTGCAGCTGGTTGACTAATAAAAGATCAGGGCTGCGCCTGTGCGTAGCCCTAGTCCTTATAGAAAGAACCAAAATATGCCTAATATTTCAATGTCATGTGCAAAAGATCGATTTGCTGCGATTGAAAAAAACAAAAAAAAAGAACTCACCGATGAAGAGGAACGGGCTCTGCAATTAAGTGAAAAAACGTCTCGCCTAAAAGAACTCCGTCTTGCTAAAGAAGCTACCGATAAAAAGCCTCGCCCTTTGATAAAATAGTCTACCAAGTGATTGGCAGTCAGCGAGTGCACAAGATATCGCTAAATATCTTGGGCTAAGATCTATTCTTTGATCTAGTAGATCTAAAGTTCAAGAAACTATGTTTCTCTAAGATTTACTTATACTATCCAAATAAATCCGTATTAAAATTTAAATTGATTGAACCAGTGCGATAAGATGTGCAATATGTACATAATGGAATATTGCTTTTGGGGAAGTAGTATTCTCTGGCCAAGCGACTGTACATAAGTACTAAAGCGTTTTTGGTCATCACAGATTGTATCCTAAATGATCAATGGTTCCGTGAAATTCTTCAATTCTGAGCAAGGCTTTGGCTACATTCAGGAGGACGGTACAAATTCACAGTTTCGCGTCCTTCGTGCCTCCTTAAATCGTGCTGGTATTAAGAAATTGGCTGAACGCCAAAAAGTACGTTTCGATACGCTTACAAATCCTGCAAACGGGAAAATAGAAGTCAACAATATCGAAGTTGCCTAACAAAAGACGGTCCCTGGACACGTAACTTCCTTACTCATAACAGTGGTGTTTATCAGACTTGCAGCTGGTCATATACACTACCTCACAGCTGCTCTCCCTATTCCTACAAGATCTTAGTGCCGTGAATAAAGCCATCCTCACCCGGCACTGTGTGAGTTAAATCCACGTTTTACCGGTCAATTATCCTCGCCACTTCCCGTGCTCTAAACAAAGGGCCGGCAATTTGCTTGTCAACTGATGACTGAGCAACGAAAGAATGGTCCAATGACAGAACGAACTGATCTTGCTAAAATTGGCTTAACCGCAGAATTAATTGGTCCTCTCCAGTCTCCCAATCCAATTGCAAACAATAACCATCGGCAAGATTTGCAGGAACACTCCTCAAAATTGAAGAACCACATTGCAGTTGTAGCGACCAATACACATGATTTGAAAGAAACCGGATTTGGATCGATTGAGACATGTCGCCTCTTTTTCGATGCTCTAAAAGAAAAATATCAAACAGTTACGTTTCACGAGATTTCTTCGATATCCAGTTTAAATGATATTGTTACGTCTAAACCAGATCTTGTTGTACTTTGCAGTAAATACTTCCTGGATGTAAGTAATAATACAAAAACTTGGTTTTCAGATTACTTTTCTAATCATGCAATTGCTTTTACCGGATCTGATCGCAACTGTCTGGAGTTCGATTCCAATAAAGGAAAGGCTAAGACGGCTATACAAAACCACGGTATTGCTACTGCAAAGTTTTTCCAAGCCTGCCCTGGCCAGTTCGAAACAGAAGACAAACTCCCTCTTTTTCTTCCTCTTTTCGTTAAGCCAATAGATGCTGCTAATGGAAATGGAATTGATGAAAACTCGATAGTTCGCGACTTTGAAAGTTATCAAAGTAAAGTCAAAGAACTTTTCGAAAGCTATGGTGCAGATGTTCTGGTCGAGGAGGTGCTACCGGGACGAGAGTTTACCGTTGCAATCTTTGATGACCCGGAAACCGATTCAAGATCTATTATGCCTGTAGAAATCATAGTTCCCAAGAATGAAAAGGGTGATCGAATATTGGGATGTGCTGCAAAGCAGCAAAATCATGAGTTACTCAGAACTATTACCGAACCCACTTTGAGCGCTGTTTCCGAACTTGCAGGCAGTGCTTTTACGGCATTAGGAGTTAAGAGTTTTGGTCGGATTGACATCAAGCTTGATGCAGAAGGAAACCCCAATTTTCTTGAAGCAAACCTAGTGCCGGGTATGACGCCCGATTCAAGTTACTTCCCGAGGGCTTGTTCATTACAAACTGGGTCAAAATCGAAGACGAACAGGCCGTCAGCGATGACACATTCTGAGGTTGCCTTGAAGATCGTTGAACTCGGCCTCAATCGCATCAACACATTACAGCAAGTGGGCTAATTACAATCGTCTGCTACAGCGTATCTCCGAAAAGTGGAAATCGGTCTTCGGATAAAGATATGCAAAAACAAAGGCTAAAGCAGTTCATGTGTTTCAACTTAAATGCGAACTGATTTAGGTAGTTTTTGACCTGAGGTGAAGTAGGTTATTACTCAGTAGAGCCTACTTCCTACTCTTTACGTGTTGCCGAGTTAGACCCAGATAAGGTTCAATTATTACTCTCGCAGGGAGTGACTTGTTTAGAGCGAAGGTCGGTTAGGCTAACTGATAATCATGCTGTTCAAACCGCTCCTCACGCAAATATCTCCCCCAATATTTCAAGATGAAAACACGTAACAACTTTATGTTGTGATTCATGTTTCTGTCATACAACTTTCCCACCCGCTTCTCAGAGTGCTTCAGCTCTATATCTGCGTCGGTCACTCAGATTTACTTGAGTACATACATTTCAGCGAACGATGTCCAAAACGAACAAAAACGATAAGGGCACAGCATGAAAATTAACGGCAAGCCGCTCAATTTTTTGATTATCACGACGGATGAAGAGTGCTCTCCGCCGATCTATGAAAATGACAGTGCCAAGCAGTACCAGTTGCAGAACAGTGTTGCGCTTGGAAAAATGCGCCAACACGGGTTGGAGTTTCTCAACCACCACACTGCAACCACAGCCTGTGCTCCCCGCCGAACCAGCATTTACACTGGCCAGTACCCGTCATTACACGGTGTCAGCCAGACGCCGGGTATTGGTAATGACATCCGTCACGCACTGGAACAGGTGCTGGTTGAACAGCGCCTGAAGAAACGTCTGCTTCCCCATACATTGAACAATGAAGACAGTTCCAGCCCCGGACCTTTGCGGCGCTGATGGACACTCTGACCGCGACATCGCGACCCCATAAGCAAGCAGATAAGCATCCCTGACTGTTAGCCCATAAGACGGCAACCGTTCAGCGCAAAAAGGAGATAACAAATGCCGCTGAAATCAGCTTCACGATTAGCAACGCTATGGCTCGTACTCGCGTTCCCTCTACTCAGTTTAGGTGCAGCCAACGCTGAAACCGGCACAGACGCAAGCACAGACCTAAGTCTTTTCAAGGAATGCCCGGTATCTCAGGATGATCCCAACACGTTCGCCCTGTGCGCCACTGCCAAATGCTGGACCGTCGACACCGTTGCCTACTGCAAATGCGACGTGATGAACGAACAGAGCATTTCTCTCCCGTTTCATTATAAAGAGGGTGATGAGAAAAAAGATGTCTGTGATCTGTTAAAGGCCGGCATTGATAACGGTTTCACGGTAAGCACATACGCCACACCGCGCCAGATGGAAACTGACTACGATCCCGATACGGAAAAGCTGGGGCCACCCATGGCGACGTACAGCTGCCCCAACACAGACGATGCGCCCGCTGGCTACTCTGCTCAATGTGATGGCGGCTTCTGTTTTAACAGCACGCAGGGGAAAGACTTCCCCGGCATCGGAGCGGTCAAGGAAGACGAGATCATCTGTTCCTGTCCCGCAGTGCCCAGCCCATCTGCAGGCTTTCAGATGGCTGGCCCCTGGTTATGCGCACCCGGCGATCGCAACACCGATGGCACGTGCTGCGATAAGTCGTTCCACGACAAGCTTTGTTCAGTCAAATCAGTCAATTCCACTGGCACTGAGCTTATGGTAGGTGCGCCTCTGGGAGTAGCTAAATTGCTCTCGAAAAAGTTGGACAGTAAGGATCCGGCCATCAACCGCTGCGTTTTTAAATAGGCAGCAAGTGCATCAGGCTGGCGCTTAGCAGCCAGCCAGCACTACGATGATGTTGTCATGATCCTTCCACCTGAAGCCATCAATGACATTGATTTCAGGGTCGTAGCCGTAATAAGCGCAGCCGGGCGAGAGCTCGATCGCTGTCTCTGCTAATTTCAATCTGTCGTTCACAGACAAGCTTGGTGAGGCGATGGGCGCACGGGTCTCAGGATCAAGTTCAGTAAACGTCACAGCGACCAGGCTTAGCGTGCTGCCAGTTTGCTCCTGAAATGAAGGCCTCTCTTGCCAGGAAACGCTCATATCCCCGATGGCAACATGGTGCGGCTGTGTAGAGACAACCACATTCTGAGCTGAGGTGGTTGAGGCAGCGTCATAAACAGGGCTGGCGGCGTCTTCCGCATTGCTGGCAGTAGCCAACACACAAACAGCAAAACACAGTCCGAAACGCTTCATAAGCATGGCTGAAATTTCCTTCGCAACTTTCCGCCCTGCAATACTCTGAATATGAGTGGGCAATGAGAGATGAGCGCCTGGCCTCTGGAAAGTTAAAGGGGAGGCGGCAAGATCTTTCCCTCCCTGCCTGAGCCACCCCTTACAGTCAACGGATCTACTGAAGAAACTACAGGTTTTACAACGCCTCAGCCTGTGAGGGAGTGCCTTCTGATCTCTCTCTCTTCGCCTCTGCTTCAGCCGAACTTTCAAATCCCCAAAACCGTAAAGCGCTAGGGCCGATCTGGCCTAACACCTGCTCAAAGCGGGAAAGGTCAACGCGGCTGCGCAAGACCTCAACCACACGTGCAGGCGTCTTATCATCCGCAAAGTTGTGATGTGCCCTGAGAGCTTTTACCTCAGCAGCCCAATCGTCTTCATCGCCAAAGTCCGCAGTGTAGTCACTGCTGCTCCAGCCAGACGTGAAAATCGCCCGAAGAACCGCTGGCAGCGTATCTGCAAAGGACAGCACCTGCTCAGCGTCCAGTCTCCGGCGGAACACCAGCAAAACAGCCTGTACGCTTGTGTAGGTTTGATTGCGAGTGGTCAGGCCAAGCGCGTCCTGAGCATCAGCAAGGAAAGATTCGTACTGCTGAGAGGCCAGCTGATACTCCTGAGGCATAGGCATGAAGGTAACTCCGAAAATACGGGTGATCGCTCGATGTACGACCTTAGCTCAGGTTTTCGCGCTGCAAAAGTGACTGATTTTCAGCTGGCTCTTAAATCGATTTAACTTAGGTAATCTACGTATATGTACTATAGCCGCGAGTAAAGGTGAGGTCAGTGCTAGAAAGTTTGTGGTCAAGAATAATAAAAGAAATAATTATACTAAGTTGTGCGGTGCGAAATGAAATGATGAAGAAATATCGCTTCTGACCATGAGTAAATTTCACATTAGTCAAATTATAAATTCATATTGACATAGGTCAAAATGCTATCTACGCTTTAAATGTCATTGAAGTGGAGGCACTATGACTTTCGGCTTGATATTATTCATTTGCGTATTCTTGGCGATCCTTGGGATGGTTGTGATTTCAGAGTTTTCTTCACGGAATAAAACTGCAGATCGCATGATCGCGGGTTTAGACGCTGATCTCAGCAAAGAATAACTCGGACAGAGATTCAGTCGAAGTGTGAGGCGCTGACTTTAAAGGACGGTTTGAAGTCGGCATCACCTCATAACGATAAGGCGGCTAGAGCTAGGGTATAGGGGGACTCTAGCTCTGCCGCCTTCTTTGTTTTCAGGCAATCCACACGGTAAGGGCGGGAGTTGCCGCAGTCTCAATATGCCGTAATCATCAGCCGCTCAGAATGTAAAGGTGCACCGGCTGAGCCAAGTATCAGGCCGCCATATCCTGCTGCACCAACCTCCGGCAAACTCTCCGTCTCCACTGCAGAAACATGCTGAATTTCCAGCACCGTATAAGGTCGCTGATAGGTCCAGGTCCGGTTCTCAACTCCGGTGAGATCAGGGTTTGGAGGCTGTTCAGTCGTGAAGGCGTAAAAGTAGAGCGTGAAACCAAAAGGCTCGACGGGCTGAACAGAGAGCGGCGTCATACCCCAACTGAGAATATCGGGCTCAATTGCCGTAATGTCGCCAGTGCGCAAGGTCACAAGGCTGAGATGCGGACCTCCACCTAGTCGGCTCTCATCAAACTCCAGATCAGGCCGGTCGCCTTCAAACCAATGGTCAATCAGCTCAACCACAAAACCTTCCGGATCTGTGAGTTTGGCAAGGTACCCAACATCCCGAAACTGCTGCGGCCCTGTAACATAGACACCGCGCGCCTGAAGCTGGGCACAAGCCAGCTCGATATTAGGAACTGAGAGTGCGATTTTCCAATAAAGATCGGTAGCTTGCGGCGTGTAAGGCGCCTCCGCCTCGATGAACAGAAGTGCCGTCTCTTCCGCACAATATCCGACCCGCCCGTCACCCTGATCGGACATGCCCAGGACATCGCAATAAAATCGCTTTTGAGCCACCACATCACGGACGCGCAAACGAAGAGTATCAAGCTTTGTCATAACGGGCTGTCCTTTATCGGGGCACAAGGCAAATACGCGTGTTTATTGAGCGATCTCGAAGTGGTCCTCGCGCAGCAAGGCTCGGCCATCCGGCTGCAAAACCCAAAGCTCATTGGTGATGACGCCATGGGCGTTGTTCATCTTCCAGTTGGCTGCAACGCGGGCAGAGGTCTGATCCAGAACAGTGGTGACGGTATTGCTGTAAACCACATCATCAAATCCCTTGGAGATGATGTCTGTCCAAAAGCCCTCAATCGCTTTGCGTCCTTTAAATGTGCCAAATGGTTTCACAACCATAACGGCATCATCCTCATAAAGCGCAGCCGCACCCGCTGCATCACCTGCGTTGAACGCATCACGCCAGGCGCGGCTTGCAGTGGCAACAGCGGTGTTGAGCTTGTATTCACCTTCAGCCAGTTTTCCTGCTTCGTCAGCGATGGCTTGTCCGCTCAATCCAACCGCGACAGTAGCAGCAAGAGCGATAGATTTAATGAAAGTCATCACGTGATCTCCGTTCAGATGCGATGTTGATGATTGTCTTTTGCCGCACTTGCATTGTTTGAAAAACATTCTATTTCTGAAATCACTATTCATATGAAGAGAACAATCATGCTCTCAACGCTTCCGCTCTCCTTCGTCACAGTTGTTGAAACTGGCTCAATCACCCGCGCTGCTGATGAGCTGAATATCGCCAAATCTGCCGTCAGCCAAAATCTGAAACGGCTGGAAGAACAGCTGGATGTAAAGCTCGCCATCCGCACCACGCGCCACCTCTCTCTGACCCCGGCAGGGGAGCGCTACTACCAGCGTTGTAAAGAAATCCTCGCGCTCTCACGGCAGGCGGAAACCGAGATGGAGAGTTTCGGAGCGGTCCCGTCTGGCCCGATCACTATCACAGCCCCCCACGCTTTCATCACGCCTGTCATCGCACCGGCCCTGGCAGTTGTGAAAGATAAGTTCCCGAACCTTCAGCCTTCAGTGATAGCGGAGGACAAGCGCCTCAATCTGATCACGGAGGAGATTGATGTTGCGATCAGTGTCGGCCAACTGCCAGACAGCACGCTTCTGGCGCGCCGCATTGGGACCTTGCGCGATATTCTGTGTGCCGCGCCAGCTGTAATTGAAAAGGCGCCTTCCGCTGATGACCCGCTCTACTGGCAATGGGTGCAATCCCTGCCATACATCGCTCATACACGAGAGCCTGCTGTGGTGCGGCACCGCCTCCCGGTTCAGGAAAGTTCAGAGAGCATTGAGGTGAGCTTCAGGTCTGCCGTCAAAGCCAACACCATTGAAACCATCGCAGCTTTTGCCCGAAACGGCCTGGGCGTTGCACTCCTGCCGGATATCGCGATTGCGCAGGACCTGAAGACTGGAACCCTCCAGCCTTTACGTATTCTGTCAGAGCCAGAACCAACACCAATTTATGCCGTGCACAGCTATGATATTTTGCCACCCAAATCGGTGCAGGAGGCAATCACAGCAATTCAGCAAGCCTTGGCGAAAGCGCTGCAATAAGGCAGGTCTCATCTGATCTCCATCTCAGACAAAACACACAACATGCTCTGAAATCAGAGTGTTTCCGAGAATGAACTCATGAAACCTTCTCTTAAAAGCGAGCGGTATATTTTACCTTCTGACTTTACCTGTACGTTAATATGTGGTCCTATGCGGCTATCGTAAGTTGAAAAGATACCGCTATGAAGCAACTGGAAGAAATGATGGCTGAAAGTGAGCAGCGCGTGGAAACAATCACAATTCCCAGCGAGGGTGCCACACTGATTGGCAAAGCCTACTGGCCTGTGGGTGACCCAAAATCCTCAGTCATTATTCACGGCGCAACCGGTGTGCCGCAGTTGTTTTATGCCAAGTTTGCCCGCTGGGTTGCAGAGCAGGGCCATCTCTGCCTCACCTATGACTATCGCGACTTTGGTGCCTCTAAACAGATACATCCACGCAACTCTTCCGCCACGATGTCTGATTGGGGCCTGTATGATCAGCAAGCTGCCTTTGATGCGCTGCTGAAACTGGCTGATACGCCCAGCACTCACGTGATTGGTCACTCTCTTGGCGGCTTCATGTTGCCATTCCATCGAAACCTGGACATGGTCGATAAAGTCACCACAGTTGCCTGCGGTCAGGTTTATTGGCGTGACCACCATATGCCATATTTCCTGACTGTTGTTGCCTTCTGGTATTTGCTAGGGCCAGCTGTCACACGTATGAAAGGTTATTTGCCCGGTAAGGCACTTGGGATCGGCGCAGATATTCCTGCTGGTGTTTACTGGCAATGGCGTAAATGGTGCACTTCTCCAACCTTCTTCAAGGATGACATCGGTAGTGTTTTACCTTCCATGAACCCGAAGCCGTTCACTGGCCCGATCAAAATCATGTCGTTTACCGATGATGATCTTGCCCCCAATGCCTCCGTTGAACGCCTTCCACCTCTCTACAAAGATGCGCAGGTCACGCGACAAATCCTTAATCCGGCAGACTTCGAGCTCAAGGAAGTTGGGCATCTGAAGGCCTTCGCCAAGCAAAACGCGGTCTTGTGGCCTGAAATTCTGGATATTGCTTGAGGCAGGCCGCTCCATGAACAAAGGGCAAATGAAAAAGACCAGAGCTGAAGAGAGCACCTAACCGCGTTTTAGCGACAATCTGCTTTAACTGGCGAAAAAGCGGGTAGTCCCATGCTTCTTCGACTGATTAAAGTTCTGGTCTCCTTGGCGTTCGGCGGTTTTGCTGCTCTGGTTTGCTTCAACAACTATCAGGATACACCGGCCAATCTGGCGTATATTGAAAGCGTCATTTCCATGGTGGACACGTTCCCAACCAGCCCCAAGTTCCGGGCTGTGTTTCCTCTGGAAACCGCACCCACCTTCCTCACCATTATCCTAGCCATAGAAGGCTTCATTGCTCTCCTGTTGGTTCTGGGAAGTTTGCGCATGCTGGCCAGCATTCATCGGCCAGCTGCCTCATTCAATCGCTCCAAATCCACCGTCTCCTTCGGCTTTTGCATCGCCATTCTGCTTTGGTTTGGCATCTTTGTAACAGGAGCAGGAGAGTGGTTCCTCGCATGGCAATCTCCACTCGGGAGAGGGGCCATAGACACCTCCTACAACATCAGCATCATCGCATTTTTGGCGCTGATCTTCGTGAACCAGAAAGAGGAAGACCACGGCTGAGACGAAAGGAAAACCCTGAGATCCACCCAATTAGATGTAACCTAAGACTATCCATCTGAGGCATTTGAAGGACTGCTTTTGCCTAGGAATTGTTCCACGTTTGAAACATCGACCACTTGTGGTGACGGGGAACAGAGATGGATATCAGGTTTGGGAGGAATGTGTTTTCAGGTCAGCCAGCCGCTTCAAACAGGAAGTCGCATAAATCCATACCTGCGCGCTTTCTTGATGATGACTACTTGATTGGCCTTGGCCTGGCCCTGCAGAAGAAAAGGCGGGGCGAGTATCTGACAGGAAGTGGCAATACCGTCCAACGCTATATCGCCAACCAACCGCAGCGGGTGACACTCCAGTACACCAACAAATCCTTCTATTTCTCCTCCATTTGTGATGGCGCCATCGTGGTGTTTGATTATCTGCGGCATAATGAAAGCATGGCACACTTCAACGAGTACGCCCATGTCGGCAAGCGCTTCGCTACCATCAAAAAACCGCAGATCTGCGAAGTCCACCGCGTCGCTGAAGAAACCAACGCCGCCAACGCCATAGACCTGCTCCTCGCCGACTACCCCGGCAACCTCACTATGCTGCACCCGCTCAAGACCAACAAATGGTTCAACAAAGACCGCATAGATTGGTACGCCCGCC
>NZ_LCWX01000198.1:100314-101766 GCF_001431305.1 Pseudovibrio sp. POLY-S9 | reverse complement strand
CCAGGGCGCCCGCCACTACCGCATCGAAACCTCAAACCTTGGTTCAAGCCTCTATCAATGGAAAGACAACCAAATCCTCCTGCGCTTAACCCCCGAGCAGATCTTGATGCACACGCAGGTCCGCCTGCAGCGTAATGGCGGAGAGAACTAGCCTAACGGCGCCTTATGCAAACGTGCTCTGGTGATTTTGAGCAGATCAGCCGTTTAAACGAGGAGTCTGCGTCATAAAAAAAGCGACCATTTAGGCCGCTTTCTACGTCTCGGGTTTTTAGTGCTAATCCTCAGGACTTCTTCACGAATTCCGTCAGAATAACAATACGTTGGTCGTTGACACGGCCTTCGATGTGCTCTGCATTATCCTGCACCAGAGTAATGTTCCGCACCGCTGTGCCGCGCTTGGCAGTGAAGCCCGCGCCTTTGACTTTGAGGTCTTTGACCAGCGTCACGGTGTCCCCAGCAGAAAGCACAGCGCCGTGCGTATCCTTGTGCACGATAGCGTCTTCATCCTCTGCCGCTGGCATACCGGACTGAGCCCACTCAAGCGTTTCCTCATCCAGATACAGCGTATCCAGTAGGTCTCGTGCCCAGGCCTCACTGGAGAGGCGGCCAAGCAGACGCCATGCGCTCACCTGAACCGCTGGCTCAGTGCTCCATGCGCTCTCATTCAGGCAGCGCAAATGGTTCACATCCAGCTCAGCTTCACTTTCCAACTGTGCGGAGCAAGTGCCACAAACCAAAATGGATTTCTCTGCATTGCCATCGCTATCCGGACCAACTGCGACTGCAGCAAGATCCTCTGTCACACCGCAAAGCTCGCATTTATCGTCTGCGCGGCTGCGCAGGTCATTCTCAAGGGACATATCTACGTACCTTTTCATAGTCGCATTTGCCAAAAACAAAGACCGGCCTCACATGGGCCGGTCTTGAATCTTAGTATTACTGCAGCTCTAATCGGTGCTCAGTCATCCATCTTCAGCGCTTGAATGAACGCTTCCTGAGGGATTTCAACCTTACCGAACTGGCGCATCTTCTTCTTACCCGCCTTCTGCTTGTCCAGCAGCTTGCGTTTACGAGAAGCATCACCGCCATAACATTTCGCGGTCACATCCTTACGCAGGGCAGAAAGGGTCTCACGTGCAATCACGCGGCCACCAAGCGCTGCCTGAATAGGGATTTTGAACATGTGCCGAGGGATCAGCTCTTTCAGAACCTCACACATCGCACGACCGCGTTTGTCCGCCTGTGAGCGGTGCACCAGCACAGAGAGCGCATCAACCGGCTCGTCGTTCACCAGAATGGACATCCTGGCCAAATCACCAGCACGGTATTCGCTGATTGTATAATCAAACGAAGCGTAGCCCTTGGAGATGGACTTCAAGCGGTCATAAAAGTCAAAGACCACTTCGTTGAGCGGCAAGTCATAAGTGACCATTGCACGAGACCCAACGTAGG
>NZ_LCWX01000198.1:69671-100217 GCF_001431305.1 Pseudovibrio sp. POLY-S9 | reverse complement strand
AAAGGTCAACCTGCACACCACGGCGATCCTGACACAGCTTCAAGATGGCACCGAGGTACTCATCTGGTGTCATAATGTTCGCACGGATCCATGGCTCGCGGATTTCTTTGATCTTCACAACATCCGGCATATCAGCAGGGTTGTGCATCTCAAACTGAGAACCGTCTGTCATCTCCATCTCATAAACAACAGATGGCGCTGTTGCGATCAGATCAAGGTTGAACTCACGGGACAGGCGTTCCTGAATAATCTCAAGGTGCAGCAGACCAAGGAAGCCACAGCGGAAACCAAAACCAAGCGCAGCCGATGTTTCCATCTCATAGGAAAATGACGCATCATTGAGGCGCAGCTTGCCCATAGCAGAGCGTAGGTCTTCAAAGTCGTTGGCATCAACCGGGAAGAGACCACAGAACACAACAGGCTGAGCAGGCTTAAAGCCCGGCAGTGCTTCGGTGCAGCCCTTTTTATCCGTAGTTATGGTGTCGCCCACACGGGTATCAGCAACTTCCTTGATGGAAGCTGTCAGAACACCAATTTCACCCGGTCCAAGGCGGTCCGTTGCAACGAAAGCTGGGGTCATCACACCAACGCGGTCAACTGGATAAACAGCGCCAGTGCCCATCATCTTGATGGAGTCGCCTTTTTTCAGTTCACCGTCGATGATGCGAACCAGAACCATCACACCAAGATACGTATCGTACCAGCTGTCCACCAACATAGCCTTTAACGGGCCATCCGGATTGCCTTTTGGTGCAGGAAGCTGTTTGACGATTGCTTCCAAAACATCAGGAATACCAAGTCCGGTCTTCGCTGAAATCATCACGGAGTCAGACGTATCAAGGCCGATCACATCTTCGATCTGCTCTTTGATGCGATCCGGCTCAGCAGCAGGCAGGTCAACCTTGTTGAGAACGGTCACGATATCGTGGTCGTTGTCGATCGCCTGATAGACGTTCGCAAGCGTCTGCGCTTCCACACCTTGGGAGGCATCAACCACCAGCAGGGAGCCTTCCACCGCAGCAAGAGAGCGAGAAACTTCATAGGCAAAGTCCACGTGACCTGGGGTATCAATCAGGTTCAGCGTGTACTCTTCACCGTTATCTGCCTTGTAGATCAGGCGAACGGTTTGAGCCTTAATGGTAATGCCGCGCTCCTTCTCGATATCCATGGAATCGAGAACCTGCTCCGTCATCTCACGATCAGTGAGAGTGCCGGTAGACTGGATGAGGCGATCGGCCAGGGTGGACTTACCGTGGTCGATGTGCGCGACAATCGAGAAATTGCGAATATTGGACAAAGTTTTGGTCGTCATGGGCGCTCAATTACCACTGCTTTGCTCTATGGCAAAGCACATAATAAGCGCCCACGCGCTTTTTTGCCGTTTTCCAGCCAATAAAGTGAATAGCAATTGGCTTTCTCTCAGATTCTCGCTGCTATCTGGCTAAAAGTGATACTCAAAGCCAAGACCAAACAAATGAGCTGACATATCGGTCGACGCGTTGCCGGAGCCGGAGATATTGTCCGTTGTGCTCAGTGAGAAATCCGCGGTCTGGAAGAACCCGTATTCGAGTGTTGCTCCAAGTTTGGGGTTAATCGCTATGGTTACACCCCCGCGAGCCAACAAGGCCCCAACCGTCGACTGGCTGCCTTTGATTGTGAACTGATCCCCGTTAATTGTGCCATTGATAGTCCCGATGACAGGAAATGCAGCCCCAATGCTGATCCCGGCAAACGGAATGACCTTTTTGGTGAGGGGAGAAAGGGGAGCAGAAAGAATAACGCCGCCCATCACATAGGCGGCGGCCACAGTTCCACTTCCGCCGTCCACCCCGGAAAGGTTAGAAACGCTATTGCTGATGTAACCAGTATCCAGCTGCAGTTTGACAAAGTCCCCAGCCGTTACACCGCCAAACGCGGCGGCATTCCAGCCGATATTGTATTCGAAAAATTTTGTCCGCCCAGTCCCGGGTGTATAAAAATCACCATCAGGTGCGTAAGAAACAAAGGCCTTAGCACCTGCATAAGGTTTGAGTGGAAACATGCCCATCGCCGCTTTTTCAGCCGCTGCCGCAGCTGCTTCTTGCGCAGCCGCCGCCAAATCCGCAGCATAGGAACGGGCAGAGAGTGCTCCTGTCGCCAATAACGCAGAAACTAACATGATCACAGTAGAGGAAAACTTTCCCATTGCGCACTATCTCCTGAAGTCCTGAAAGGGAGATTCGCGCAAATAGACAAGTCTTACCAAATAATTAATGATGTAATTCACAGAACATGTAAAATATAGGTATCAATTACAATGATATAACTTGTCTGATCTCTATGAGGTCTGATGATATTACCAGTAGTCGCTATGCATAAAACAAGGCGGCAACCTGCCGCCTCTGTCAATAGTGAAAATTAGCGAAGTACTTACGTTTGTTACCCGCTAAAAATCATAGCGAAGACCAACGCCGATAAGGTGAGAACTTAGATCTGACTCCAGTGTGTTTTCTACTGAAACGCCGCTTTGGGTTGTTTTTTGCTTGATGTCAAAATCGGCCGTTTGGAAGTAAGTATAATCTGCAAAAAGGTGAGTGTTTTCATACGCCTCATAAGAAAGGCCGCCAGTGAGTTTCCATGCAAAAACATATTGATCTTCGATCTCGATTTGCCGTGTCTGACCCAAGAGCGCATTTGAGAGGATTGTTTTATCCATATCTGGCTTTGCAATGCCAATACCACCTCCCGCGAAGGCCGACAGCTGATCTGTAAGAGCAAAATCAGCAAGTATGTTTGCCATAGTGTATCTGGCAAAGATTTTTCCTCTTGAGCTGTAATCGATTGGAATGGTGTCACTGCTCATATCTTTGACCGAGTTGACAAGATATCCTAGTTCACCTTCAAGACGAAGATACTCATTCAACCTATATCCAAGGCTAGTGCTTGCCGACCATTCGCTTTTATAGTCAAAATCATAGCTATCAGTTGGCACACCTCCGATTGGGTCAAAGGTGCTACGAAGTGAAAATGCCTTTGCGCCTTTGAGCGAGATATACATGCCACTGTCTTGAGCCTGCGCAGCGGATGCTCCGGCAATTATTAATCCAACGCCCGCAATAAGGGTGGAAATACACAGAACCTGTTTCACTTCAAATACTCCAGATATGAAAGTGTAAGCAGATTGATATTCAAGGAGTGAGATAATTGCTGCTGAGTAACGTGTTCACTCTCTGTTAAGTAACGACTACCCGTAGGTGCAGTAATTAATTGATAACCTTAAAATCAACCATTGAAATTTGATGTAATGATCAAAAACTATGGTTAAATTTACGTAAAATAATCTGATAATTAGTAAATTTCAGCTATCTGATGTCCGCCCGGTTTTAACTCCAGATCCCAGACTATCCTGCAATAAACTCAAGTGTTTGCGCGCGGTGTGTTCTTGAGGCCTGTCGTAAAATATGACAATTCTGCTGAAAGTTCAGGCGTATCTATCAAAACTAGGCAAAAGTAGATTTACGGGGCAACACGCATACCTTCGCTCTAGCGTTTTTTGGCCCGGGTATTTTAAAGGGGCTTCCATGAAACTGCGTCATGCAACCAAATCTGATCTTCCTGTCATCCTGGAAATTCACAATGATGCAGTCAAAACTTTAGCTGCAATCTGGACGGATGCTTTAGAGACATTGGAAGACCGTAAGAACTGGTTCGAAAACCGGATTGCTGGTGGGTTTCCGATCATTGTGGCTGAAGACGACAACGGTGATGTGCTGGGATACGGCAGTTACGGCCCGTTCCGTGAGAAGCCTGGCTATAACAAAACCATGGAACATTCAGTTTATGTAACGCCGCAATCTCGTGGAAAAGGGGCAGGATCCGTATTGCTCGAAAAACTGATCGAACTTGCAAAACAAGATCAGAAACACGTCTTAATCGGTGCCATCGACAGCGACAACAAAGGCTCAATCCGATTGCACGAACGCTACGGCTTCAAAGTCAGCGGAGAGCTCCCCCAAGTCGGGTTCAAATTCGGCCGCTGGCTGGACCTGACCCTGATGACGCTCATCCTGAACAACGACAAAGCCCCAGCTGCGTACATGCATGATTGAGGAAAAAGGGAGCATCACGCTCCCTTTGGACTACTATCATTCCTTGCTTAATCTGATGGCCACGTAAGATAAAAACTCAAGTTCTTTGCTAAACGGATGTATGCGGCTCGATTGCCAGTCTCTTTGTCAATTGCCTGACCGTTCTCATTCAATGTAGTTTGCTCACTGAATACATCATGGGCCGCACGATATTTGCCTGTGAAATTGACAGAAGAAATGCCGTAAACGTAGCTTCCGTCTTCATCGAGGTAGACGATGTAGTTGGACTCTGTTTCTAGACCGTAGTCAGCCATGTCTTCAATGGAAAGCTCTCCTTTGTCGAGCGCTTGAAGCATTTGCCATGACTCGTGATCTCCCTCAGCTGCAGCTTCCTTCATTGCCTGATAGATGGCGTTTTTGACGCTCTTGCTCTCTGGATTGGTCCATTCTTCAGAGACATCAAAGAATTTCTGGATTGCAGCTTCTTTGCTTTTGATTTTGTTTACATACTTGTTTACGACTGTATTCATCTTGTCGAGGTCGAGTCCAACAAGTATTTCAAAAATCTTACTGACTGCACGGCCTGCTTCATTTGTATCTGTAGATGCATCAGCACTTGCTTTTCGCAGTTCATTATCAGGCTTGAACTCGAGAACTTCTTTGATAAGCCTTACTGAAACGTCACCTTGCGTCATTATTGGTGTTGGATCGAAATTGCCAGCTCTGTTTGTGAAGGAAAATGAGAGGCGTGCGCCTGCGAGCTCCATAACTAACACTCCATTAAAATATGACTAGTTGCTAATAAGGTCAGCAATATCGCTGAGCGTGCAGACATCATATCTGTTGGTAGCAAATTTTAGCTCTTACATGCGCTGGTTGATTTGTATTTGCATTAGATAGTAGAGTCAAATAATTACTATTTAATCATTTTGATGTAAATTTAAGTTTGTTTATCGTGATGTAGTGTCGATACTGCTTTTTGTAGTTTAGCTCGATAATCTCATTATCTTCTTCATGCATTGAAGGCTTTGTTTCTCTATCATACGCATTTCTAGAAGAAGAACGTCGCCATCTCATAACACTTGTTTGCAAGCGGATCGGTTAAAGTCACCTGGATCTTGTGCTGGAAGAAAGTCGGAATCTGCGTTATACGGGGCGGAAAAGGGCTCATTTATAAGAAATTCCCGCCATTGGTAACTGGAATATGCTGGTTCGGAACGCTTTCACGATATCTGTTCAATGCAACCTCAGTGTGGGAATGTACTCCCCTGCTTCCTTCTGCGGATTCCCACCAGCGCGGTAAAGCTGTCCGATCACTGCAGCTAGCATACCAGCACAACATCGCCCACTTGGCCGTTGTGGGCCAGTGTTCACGCCAGCCCCCAATGTCCCTGTTGGGCGTTGGTACTGCCGTGTCAGATCACGACCTGTGGAAAGGAACCGGGAGCAGCGACGCCATCCGATGCTAAATGTATAGAAGTAAGCTCTTTTGTTACGCCTTCTTCCAGCTCAAAGCTTGGAGAGGTGATGAGTGTTTGAAAGCTGCCACTGCTTTAAACGCCGAGCACGAATAACTCGGTACCACCAACCTAAAAAATGGACTACTCCGACCTCAAAACCGTCGCACAGCTGTTAGGCAGGTCGGCAACAGCTAGCGGAGGCTTAGGCTTGCGTGGTTTTGGTTTTTCACCTGGTTTCGGCTTCTTAGGAACCCAGGGAGCATCAGAAAGCCAATAAGTCAGCTCTTTACCGCAGCCATCACCAGCAGGTGGCACGGCCTGATTTTTACACTGTGTGCTACCGTCTGGGCAGGTCATCCGCACGTGGAAGTGATAGTGGTGTCCCCACCAGGGCCGTACTTTGCGCAACCAGTCGCGATCAGCACTCTCAAACTCACACAATGCTTTCTTAATTGTCGGATTTACGAAGATGCGAGCCACACCATCGTCCTGGGCAGCGCGGCGGATTAGTTTTGCATGGGCATCCGTCCAGCGTTTCGGGTTGACGCGGCGGTCCGCCCCCGGTTTGCTCAGGTTGCCATTCAGCATGGAAATTGCACTCTCTGACTCGCGTTGCTTGGCGCTGAAGCGTGTGTCTGGCATTTGTCTCAGCCAGATATCAGCATCCAATCCAATCTGATGAGAAGCATGACCCGTCAACATCGGGCCACCGCGCGGCTGCGAAAGGTCGCCAACCAGCAAGCCATTCCAGCCCAGATCTGGCGCATCAGCAGCCAGACGCTTTAGAAAGTCGATGAGAACAGGATGTCCCCAATTGCGGTTACGAGACAGGCGCATGACCTGCCAGTTCTCACCGTCTTTAGGAATAGAGACAGCCCCTGCAACACAACCTCTTGCATAACTGCCAAAGGAGAGAGGTTTCGTTTTGGCAGGCGTTTTCTTGTGCCCGAAGTGATACTTGGCAGCTCCCGGAAATTCTGGCTGCTTTTTCAGGGCGTCGCGATAATCTTCAGCAGAGAGCGGAGGCTTCGTGTCAGGAAGAGGCACAGCATGAGCATCAGCAGAAAGCAGGCTCACAACAATTCCACCAGCCATTAAGGCAATCGTGCGCTGATGACCTCTCAACCCAAACATGATCCCTCCGATGGATCCACGGCTATAGCGTGAATCACTTTCACTATTCGTCCTAGTGGTTGTAACAGGGGCGGAAGGATTGTGAAGCCTAAAAGCCGGGGCCATCCTGCCTTTCTTCCATGATGTCTGCCAGTTTGTCGAGCGCATCTCCGTGGCCAGAAAGAAGGTCATCTGCAATGCGGTTGAGCTGAAGCACTTCGCCCGGACGCACGCTATAAATGTCACTGCCAAAGTGCGGAAGATCAGCGTTGAGACGAATATACTCAATCCCCGGCATGTCTTTAAACAACACGTCTGCATACCGTCCCGTGGAGGCCGTTTGCCCATGCATATAGCTGGAAAGCAGGGGCGTGCCTTCTTCGGGAGAAAGCCAGCCACTTGTGCCCCAGTTCACTGCCTGATTAAAGCTATGCTTCTCTTCAACCGGATTACCTGAGCCAAGCGAGAGAATAATGATGTCTTTAGGCGCCCATCCATGACGACGTGCCTCTGCATAGGCTGCAAGTACTGGGTCATTCAGGAAGCCAGCAGCGTCAATCATGATTTCTTCATCGCCGGTCGTCAGGTTCTCAACGCGGGCTGGTTCAAACCACGATGGGGAGGAGGTCGTTGCCCGCACAGCCTGCCAGAAGTAATAGTCGTCCCGTCCAGTTGTGTTGTTGCTCATGGAAACAACACGGCGGTTTTTCAGGTCATACGCAGTCAGCAGAATAGCCGTCATACTGCAGGAAAGCGCACTCCAGCCAATATGCTGCTTGATAGCTTGTTCAATGGGCCGCTCCTGAATGCCCTTATTGAACTGCCCGAAAGTATGGTAGAGGCGTCGAGGCAGCCAGTGCCTGCGGTTGTTCATGTAAAGCTCGCGGGCTTCGATCTCAAAAAACTCTTGCAGTTCGCTGAGCGTCATCGCTGGCTGGCCGGATTTGTCACGGTCTGGGTTCGGCGCCGTCAGCCCGGCAGCAATCAGGCCGCCGCTGGATGTTCCGCAGATCAAATCAAAGTATCGGCAAAGAGGAGCGGATTTTCCGCGCTCATATAATTTGGTCTCAAGGCCGCGCAGCAGACGAATGGGAATAAGGCCGCGCGCTCCGCCACCGTCAATGGAAAGGATAATGCGTTTTCTTTTTTTCATAGACAAACCCGATACAGTGATCTTGTGTTTTAATTTGCTCTTATACGTATCGAGTTTGTCCAAAAATGAGGTGAAGAGATGGCACCTGCGCCCGCACAAATCCAAGCACTTGCAATTGCAGTGAATTAAGGGTTAAGCCGCTTCACTCACAAGGGTGAGGGATGCTGCCACCTTCGCAATTCTGCCACCAAGTGCTTTGGCTGTATCTTTGTCGGCTTTCGGTGGAACAACCTCCGGTCCTTCGTCCGCATTGGCCTGTGCCATGACGCCGAGTGTGCTGCCCAAACGGTTGAGATCTTCCTCAGAACCTGTACTGCTGTTGTTGCCGGGCATCAGATCCAGCCCAACCCAGATCATGCCATGCTGAGCAGCAAACACGCTCAGCTGTGTCAGCGTGCCAAGTTTATCGCCACTGCGAGAAGCCGATACCGTAAACGCACCTGCAACTTTATCGACCCAGCCACGTTCCATCCAAACTTTGGAACTGGCATCCATAAAGGCTTTAAACGGCGCGCTCGCACTGCCCATGTATGTTGGCGAGCCAAAGATAAGGGCATCAGCCGCCGCCAGCTTGTCCCAGTTTACATCATCCAATGCGCCGACTGACATCAGCTCAGCATCTGCACCAGCATCTAATGCACCTTGCAGCACGGCTTCCGCCAGCACCTGAGTGTGACCATACCCACTATGATAAACGACGATGACCTTGCTCTGCACGCTCATTGCAAATTCCTTTTCCTGCGCTGTGAGATCGACAGCACCTGTCTATTCAGCTAAGTGTCATTCGTCTAATGCATGTAAGGTATAGTCATTATGCGTCAGGTGAATTTACGCAATGTAGATCTGAACCTCCTCGTCGTTTTGGAAAAGCTGCTGGAAACACGCCACGTGTCTATTGCTGCCACGCAATTGCACATGAGCCAGCCCGCAGCGAGCCGTGCTTTGCAACGCCTGCGTGATGCCCTGCAAGATCCATTACTGGTGCGCATTGCCGGAGAGTATGAACTGACGGAAAGAGCTATTGAGATCCAAAGGCTACTCCCCTCAGCTCTGGCAACCATAAAGGACGTTATCGCTAAACCGCAGTTTGACCCGGCCACCGCGGAAGAAACCATCCGCTTTTCAGGCCCGGAGCTGGAGGTAAACCTCTACGGGCCGCCACTGCTACAGCGTATGAAGCAGGACGCTCCAGGCTTAAAGCTTGAGCTGAAAAGTGACATCCGCAATCAGTTCGAACCGCTTGAAAGTGGAGAGGCGCATTTTGTCCTGTCTGGCCAAACCCCAGCATCAGCGACAAGCCAGCTCCATCGTTTCTCGCTGGGCCGCTTCAGTTACGTCTGCCTGATGAGCAAAGACCATCCTCTTGCAGGCAAGCCTATATCGCTAGAGGACTACCTCAGTCAGGACCATATCTCGGTTATGATCACGGGTTCTGGGCACAGTATCATTGACGAGAAACTGGCAGTGCTGGGCCACAAGAGAAACGTCGCGGTAAAAATCGGCAGCTTCTTCGCGGCCATGCACTTCTGCGGCCAGTCCGACATGCTCTTTCTGGTGCCTTCCATCTTCGACACCCAAATCTACACCGGCCACAAAACCATTCCCTCCCCAGTGCCGGACTTCCTCAAAGACCATCACCAGGAGTTCTTCCTCTATTGGCACGAACGCTACCACCACGACCCCATGATCAAATGGACCCGCGACCTGATGAAAGAAACTACGAAGCAATACCGGTAGCTAAAGTGGTGATGTATGCCGCGCACTTAAAAACTGCTTGAGAACCTGACAGCAAGATCGCCTCCAAGCTTGTCCTGATAACGGGCCGAAAAGACCTTCCCCAAGACCTCAACGCGGCTTTGCTCAGTCATATTATAGGCTGCACTTGCTTCGGCAACAAAACGAGCTCTGTTCTTTGAACGATCTGCACCAACAGAAAAATGTGCCAGACCGGGGATATTGGTAGAAGCTGATACCTCAACGTCATCTGCAAAGAAGTCCACTTCCCCTTGCAAAGCAAAACCGAGTTCCAGTTGCTCAAAAACTGAAAACCGGGACCGGAGGCCAAAAACACCAGCGGCTGCACTTGTTGAGCTACCGTGAATATGGGCGATGGTGTCCAGCTCTGTCTGCTCGTCATATCCAGCTTGATAGGTGTTCTCCCAATATGCACCGATATAGGGGGAGATCATGAAATTCTCTGAGAATTGATGGTCTGCAATAAGTCGTGCGCCTACAGTCCTGCTGCTGAAATGAGTGGAGCCCCTTCCTGCCTATACATCAGTGAAATCTTGCCCACGTGTGACATCTGCATCGCTATAAAGCCATGCCCCATCAAGGCGGGCACGAACATGCGTAGCCTTAGAACCGAGAGGTAACGAACCAATCAAATACTCGGCGAATGCACCGACGCCAATACCGTAGTTCAAGTCCAACGTTGAACTAGTATTCCCTTCTCCATAGGTTCCAACACTTGCACCGAGTTTGAAAGCATCGCTGATGTTGATTGCACCAGTTAAACTACCACCAAAAGCATTGGTCCCCTGAAACAAACTAGTTGCGCCAGCCCGAACACCCAAACAGGCATTGCGGCCCTGCGAAATGTGGCATTCTTCCTCCTTAAGCTTCCTCCTTAAGCTTCCTCCTTAAGCTTCCTCGTTAAGTGACCATTCAGATCCACGGCATTCGCAAATTCATTTGCGATCTCAATGGCAGAAGCTTGCACGTTAGCAAGATCTTGAATAGCTGTGCGATAAATGAAGGCGCTGTACGTGGTTCCATCATATGAGTAGCCGGTAATCGTTGAACCGTCAGCGCTAATGTCAATCGCATGAGTAGCAACAGCCCCTGTCAGTTGGCCGAGATCTTTCATTTCTCCATTTTGCCATCGAAATGCGCGTGTTCTGGCAGCTCCGATTGAGTTGCCGACAACAACACCGCTGCTATCACTTACCCCCAAAGCATAGGAGTAGGAATCTCCGCGAAGAGTCCCCAAACTTTCAACTTTGCCATTGACCCATCTCGTGGCATTGGGAGTGCTACGGTCTCCAGAATGCCCTACGATGATCCGCCCATCAGCACTTACATCTTTTGCATCAGCCTCAACATCCCCTGTGAGAGGATTGAGTTCTTCCATCAGGCCATTTTGCCATCGAAACGCTCCGGAGATCTGGTTTCCTTTATTTAAAGTGCCGACGACTACGGTTCCATCGGCATTTACATTTTCTGCTGCTGCTTCACTAGCGCCCCCAGTCGTACCTAGGTCTTGCATGATGCCATTTTGCCAAAGAAATGCGCGTGTGAGGCCGCTGGAATTATCTGCGTTGCCCACCACAATCTCTCCAGATGCATTGGTCGCGGTTGCAAATGCCTCGTTTCCTCCAGGAAGGTGTCCAAGGTCCTGTAAGTGACCTCCCTCCCAACGGAATGCACCTACCACACTCGAATTTGAATATTTTATAGAGTTGCCAATAACAACTTGCCCATTAGCGCTGACCCCTGTCGCAAATGAGCTCGAATATCCTGGAAGATTGCCAAGAATGACAGTGGGGGACTGAGTTGTATTCCAGACAGCTGCGCTAGAGGCCCCTGCCAGGCCCTGTACGCCAACGACTATTGTCCCATCTGCATTGATAGCGTTAGCAAGAGAGAGAGTTACAGAAGGGTCTTGTGGGTGAGGTAGAGAAGTGACTACCTCCAAAGGTGGCCATTGAAGCTGGCTTTGTGCAAGGCTCGTTGTGATGGTAAAAGGTGACCAAAGTAAAGTAAGCGCCAAACCTGCTAAACGAAATTCTGACGAGAAAGGTGAAAAGTGCATGAGCAATAAGAGTCCGAAAAAGCGAGGCTCAATCTTGGCCGCTAATCATCCAAAAGTACCGAGATAGAGAGCACTGCAAATATTTGTTTCATTCACTGATGAGCATAAATTGAAGTCCTGGCAAAAATGAAGTGTCCGACAATTACGGAAAAACTCACAGTTAAGGACTGCCATGAAACACCAGAGAAAATAGTTCGGAGGTCTTTGGGCTCATTTGACACGATGAAGCAAAAGTAAGCCTCACTCAGGTGTTGTCAGTGAAGAGGTGATTTCTTTTATTTATCAACAGTTTAAATTCGTGCACACAGAAATTATTGTGCTTTGGCCCAATGAATATAAGTATTGAGCGGAGTCCCCTTGCTCCGATGCAGTTCATTCAGCATTTCACTGGGGCTCATGTCAAACTCGCTTCGAAACACCTTGGAAAATGTCGATAAGTGCTTAAAGCCACACGCCTCAGCGAGCTCTCCAATTTCTTTCCGATTTTGCAGGCGTAGGAGCTGGCGTGCCCGTGCTAACCGCATGGTGCGTAGGTATTTTGCAAAGCCTCCCATCGGATCAAGCAGACGGTAAAGGGTACTTCGCGAAATACCCATCAAGTGGGCAAGATCATCACTGCTCAGGTCAGGGTTAGATAAGTTGTGTCGGAGCAGGCCTTTTGCTTGAAGCCTGCGGAGATGCTGAACAGAACGGGAAAGTGTAGAGCTGGAGTTTTCATTGTCTTGATGGGACACGATCTGTCCGACCAACTCTGCGATGCAATCAACAATGCTGGTGTATTGGTCATCCGTAAGCGTGTTGATCTCTGTGCTGAGACTGAGCATCAATTGCCGAATGATTGGCAAGGGAGCAGCATTACCGCGAAAGATCTGGATAGGGTGGCTACGCTGGGCTGAAATGTAACCACTCAACTTCTCGCGTGGTAGCATCAACTTGCAAAGTTGATAATCTGCGTGATGTGCAGACATGGGCTGTGTAGCATCATAAAAAATCAGATCACCGCTCTGCAGTCCAAAGCTCCCTTTGGAGCATTCAAGTTCGCTTCCTCCGGTATGGCAGTAGAACTGAATGCAGTACACATCGATGTTGTCTTGTGCTGTTCGCTTCTCAGTTCGCTCGACATAATAGTGACCACCGGAAATCAGACAAAGGCTGGCATCTGGAAGAAACCGGGCGCTCACAGAGGCAGAAAAGTTCTCTACAGGCGGGCAATAGGCTTTGTTCACCACATCCCCGGTAACCGCTTGATAGGTTTCTACCCAGTCCCCCCACCGAACGTCTTTTTGCCGATGCAAAGAAATATGATCTGATTTTTTTCGCAAATGAAGATGATGCCAATACGTTGCAACTGATGGTGGTAGTGTTAACACTTGGAAATCGAGGGAGCAAGTGAGTAGGACGCTCTGCAGAACCGTTTCGGACCTACGCTTCAATCTCCTTTAACTGACCAGAAACTTTGAAGCTCAATGCAAATCTGAGAAAGCATCATTTCGTGAAAAAGAATATTCTGATTGTTGGTGGTACGTCTGGCGTAGGTCTTGAGCTGGCGAAGCATTATGTAAAAGAAGGCCATAATGTTGGGCTTACTGGGCGCCAAAATCCTGAGCTTGAAGGAGCGACCTTTCAAAAATTCTCGATGACAGATGACCCGGTTCTGTTAGCCCGTGACATCGATCAGGTGTTGGACGGCTTCAACAATGTTCATACGCTTATCTATGCCGCAGGTTTCCTTCAACGTGGGCATATTGACGAGCTTGCTGATGATCAACTCGGGACTATGATCAATGTCGGCCTGCTGGCGCCTATGATGTTGATACAGCGCCTGAAAAGAAGATCAGATCATCCTCTTAAGATCATGCTCATCACCTCCAGTTCGCAGTATACGCCTCGTGAGTTGGAACCAGCATATTGCGCGACCAAATCTGCGCTGGGAATGCTAGGCGCGTCACTCGTGCGTGACAAAGGCCTCGGCAAAGTTCTAGTCGCAGCACCGTCGGGAATTCAAACGCCATTCTGGGACGATACCGAGGAAGATACAGAGACGATGCTTGATCCGTCTTGGGTATCAGAACAAATTGTCGAGCTCTCCGGTGGCAGCTTTAAGTATAAGTTTGCAAAACTGCTGAGAGACCCGGCACGCGTAGAGGTTGTCGAAACTTTGGATGAAAATCTGGTAACAATCTAGGCGGTTTATCAGATCTCGCAGTTTCCTAATAATTTTGTTGACCCTATCTTCTTCACTACGATGCCTACAAACCACGTCATGGCAGTTGCTCTATGTGGACGAAAGTTAAGGTCACAGGAATTTGAAGGCAACTTTATCTGCAAAAATAGTCAGCACTTAGCGTACATGACCAGTGGCACAATCGCAGCAATACTTTATCGTGGCCATTCTGCCGTTGGCTTCGGAAGGAACTATAAGTTCCATTTCAGAAAGAAGCACTCAACGGATAAGCTCAAAAACATCCTGCACTCGACAGAACCGGGTAATGAATTTGCCGTGCAGTTCGAATTGTTCTTTCCAAACCTGAACATCACTGAGCATCATCAGTTTGCTGATCAGGGCGTCTATTTTAGCAGTTTGAACGAGATACAGTCGGGTGAGCAACCGAGACTTGCCAGCTTCAATCTGATTGCAGCTAATAACGAAGAGGCGAGTTCGCGGCAGTTCAGGGAAACATGCAGCCTGAGAAACTGCAGGTATGTTGGATACCACGAACGCATTCATACCAGCACAGAACTGTTGCGGTATCGAAGGAAAGCAGATTTAAGCGCTAAAGATATGCCTGAAGTGAGGGTCTGGCTTCTGCATGATCTGCAGGAATATTCGCAGCATATCAGACACATGAAAGAGACGCATAAGATACACGGAGTGGTGTGCTACAAGCCGAAACTCACACTTTTGGAAACGGAAATGCTACGCACAGCGATACTAGAAAACAATCTGTTCTGTGTTGGTGGCAGCTTCGGCGAGCAGCCGCCCGGTTCGATCAGAGCATCGCAGGAGTTAGCCGATATGTTTGATGCCTACTTTGAGCATAACTAGAAAATCGGTCTCTCTCCCCACCTACCCATTCGAAACAAACTTCAGCCCGACGATTGCAGCGATGAGCATGGCTATGAAGAAGAGGCGGAGGAAGGTGACTGGTTCTCCAAAGAGGAAAATGCCAAGGATGGCAATGCCGGAGGCGCCGATCCCCGTCCACACGGCATAGGCCGTGCCAAGTGGTATGGACACCATGGCTTTGGTCAGGAAGTAAAGTGACAGCAAGGCCGTTATGATAAAAGCAATTGTATAAAGCGGTCTGGTAAAGCCGTCAGACAGCTTGAGGCAGACGGCAAAGGTCATTTCAAACAGGCCAGCGATGATGAGCCAGATCCATGCCATTCAGGTGCCTCCAACGCAACGTTTACAGCGTAACCTCTGGTCACCACCAACGGTGCACCTAAGAGAATACGCGATGAAACAAAAGCTTGATGCCGTTTGAGCGTTCCACTCCAAATTTGATCACCTATAAGAAATGCGATTTAAGCCCTCAGTGTAAAGGGCTCTTTCCTTGAGATGGATGGTTTTCTCCACCTTCCACCCAGCGGCGTGTCGCCTTTGCAATGCGGGCGCCGTAGGCAAAGGCTGTGTCTCTGTCTGATTGAGGAGGAGCCACTTCTGGCCCTTGATCCATGTTGGCCTGCGCTGCTGCGCCATAATACACGCCAAGACGATTGAGATCTTCGTTGCTGCCAAAGCTGTAATTATTGCCCGGCGGCATGCCAAGGCTTACCCAGATCATGCCATGCTGGGCTGCAAAGGCTGCCATTTGAAGAAAGACGTTGTGCCGGTCGCCGCTCATGGAACCTGATACGCTGAAACCACCGGCGATCTTGTTGATCCAGCCTTGTTTGTACCAAACGGTTGCAGAGGCATCCATGAAGAATTTGAAGGGGGCAGCAACACCGCCCATGTAGGTAGGGCTTCCAAAAACGATGGCATCAGCAGCTTCCAGAGCGTCCCAGTCCGTGTCCTCATAATCGCTGACAGGCACATAAGTGACCGTGGCACCGTTTTCACTGGCGCCACGAGCGACTGCATGTGCCAGTGCCTCGGTATGTCCGTTGGCAGAAAAAAAGGCGATTGCTACCAGAATGTCTTTTGACATGGACCGTTACTCTTCAAGCCTGTCAGAATTCCGGTCTATTTGGGAGCAAACGCCTTTCAGCTACTCTAAGATAACTCGGGTAGATTTAGATGTGCTCGATTAAAATTCTTCACGCACACCCCTGTTTACCTAGGATTCCTTATAGGCTCCGCTGGAATAATGCAGCTCATAGGAGTGACTGTAGATTTCCAGAATGTTGCCGAATGGATCTTCCATGTAGATCATGCGGTACGGCTTCTCTCCTGGATAATAGTAGCGTGGCTCCTTCATGCGGCGTTTACCGCCAGCAGCCTCAATCTTGGCAGCCAGACCTTCTACATCCGGGTCCTGAACGCAGTAATGGAAGATACCGGTCTTCCAATATTCGAAGTTATTTTGCGGGGTTTCGTTCTGCGCAAACTCAAAAAGCTCCACACCAATGCCATCACTGGTGGAAAGATGAGCGATCTTAAAGCTCTTCCAGCCTTTACCAAACACGTCAGTACACATTTCACCAATTGGACTGTCATCTTCAACAATCTCGCTTGGTTCCATGATGATGTACCAGCCCATCACATCACGATAGAACTTCACAGCGGCTTCTACATCCGGAACGGAAAGACCGATGTGAGAGAAACGTCTTGGATAAGGGACGGACATAACAGACCTCGCTACGCTAAACTTTACAGGCGGAATGCCTTGGATACGTTGGATGTAGCAACTCTGTGAGAAAGCCAGAAATTATCATTTATTAGTTTTATGATAATTTAATGTTATGTATGCTTGGGCCATGTTGAATTCCCAATGGCTTAAGACCTTCGTTAAACTAACTGAAACTGGTCATTTCACCCAGACAGCCAATCAACTTGGTATGACACAGCCGGGTGTAAGCCAGCACCTGAAAAAGCTCGAGCAGCAAATCGGTGCGCCGCTCATCACAAAAATCGGCAAGGGTTTTGAGTTGACGCGGGAAGGAGAGCTTCTGCTTGGCTTTGCATTGAAAGCAGAGAGGCAGGAAGCAGACCTTCGCGCCGCAATACAGCAAGACGATCCCAATACTGGTGAAGTCCGTATTGCGTGTTCCGGGTCCATGGCACTCTACCTCTATCCCAAGCTACTTGCACACCAGAACCGCCATCCTGGTTTAACGCTGAAGGTTGAGGTCGCTCCAAACCACCGCAGCCTGCAGCTGTTGCAAAACAATGAGGTTGATCTCTGCATCGTTACTCAGCAGACTGTTCAGTCCTCACTTGTGCAACACCACATCGGCGATGAACCGCTTTGCCTTGTGGTGCCAGCCGATTTCGATGGGAGCCCGTCGGTCTTCGCAGACCTGGAGTCGCTGGGTTTCATCGATCATCCGGATGGACAACACTATGCAGAGCGCCTGCTCACGCCAAATTTTCCAGAGATAAGTGCTGTTTCTGCTGACCTCAGAACAACCGGTTACATCAACCAGCTCAGTCAGATCCTTGTACCTGTTGCGCAAGGACTCGGATACACGGTTTTACCAGAAACCGCCGTTCGCAGTTTTGAGGCACAAGCGAACATCAGAATTGTGGAGCTGAAAGAACCCGTCAGTGACCCGCTCTATCTGACAGCTAAAAAGCATCGCACTTTGGCAGCGCGTTATGACTGGTTCAGCAAAAAAATCGCAGAACTATGCGGTCAAATGAGTAGCAGTTAGGCTACCATCACAGAAGCCTAACCACAAAATCAGATTAGCGCTGGGCCAGTTCCGCCACAGCAGCAATCATGCGGTCCAGATCTTCCGGGCGAGACAGGCGGTGATCGCCGTCTTTCACCAGTGTCAGCACCACATCGTCATGGGCCATGCCCTCAACAATACGCAGCGCATGCTGCCACGGCACAGCATCATCCTTCTGACCTTGTAAAATGATGGTCTTGCAATTGGTGATGATCGGCGCGCCAAGCAAAAGGTTTGTCCTGCCATCCTCGATCAGATCGCGGGTGATGATGTATGGGCTGTCTTCATACTCGGATGGGCGCTCAAAGCGGCCTTTATCCATGATCTCCTGCTTGATTTCATCGGTAAACTCATGCTTCCACATCAGCTCCTCGGTGAAATCCGGGGCAGGGGCAATCAGCACCATGCCGGAGAGGGTGCCCTCAATGGTCTCGGAGGCTTCATGCAGCGCTTTAGCCAGCAGCAGTGCCATCCAACCGCCCATGGAAGAGCCAACAACAATAGTCGGTCCTTTACAGAACTGCCTGAACACAGCAACGGCTTCTTCCAACCAAAGAGAGATGGTGCCATCAACAAACTCACCGCCGGATTCGCCATGACCGGAATAATCCATGCGCGTGCAGGTCAGGCCTCGCTTCTCAGCCCACTCACAAAGCACTTCGGCTTTGGTGCCCAGCATGTCGGATTTGAAACCGGAAAGCCACAGAACACCCGGCGCACCGCGTTCATCATGTCGCACTGCGATCTTCCGTGCACTGTCTCCTTTGCCAACGCTGATGAATTGCGGTAAGTCAGCACTCATTCATAACCTCCAAACACTTATCGGCTTATACTGGCCGGCAATTGTTCGGAAACCTGATTACAGTGCCTCCACAGTTGCCCGCCGGACATTTTGGCGAGCATAGTTGGATCACTCTCAAAAAACATAGAGAAATGTCCAAAGTGCCGACCATTTTGCAAATTGTCCCCGACCTTCAAACCGGCGGAGCCGAGCGCACCACAGTGGATGTCGCAGAGGCGATCGTCAACGAAGGCTGGAATAGCCTTGTGATTTCGCAGGGCGGACGCATGGTCCCCGAGTTGGAAGCAACAGGGGCGGTGCACTTTGAACTGCCAGTGAAGTCCAAGAACCCTTGGACCATGTGGCGTAATTCCTATTTGATTGAGCGTATCTGCCAGCAGAACAGAGTTGATCTGGTGCATGCCCGATCCCGTGCCCCCGCATGGTCGGCCTTGTGGGCGGCTCACCGTCTCAACATTCCTTATGTCACCACCTATCACGGCATCTATAAGGAAACGAACAAGTTCAAGGCGTTCTACAACTCCTCCATGACCCGTGCGGACAAGGTGATCGCGAACTCCAGATTCACAGCGGATCTGGTGGAAAAACGCGACCCGCGCACCAAAGGCAAAACCTCGGTTATCTATCGCGGCCCGGATGTGGAATCCTTCAACCCCGACAATATCAGCGATGAGCGTATCACAGACCTGCGCGCGCGCTGGGGTGTCTCTGACAACCGCCGCGTGGTGATAAACCTTGCCCGCCTGACTGAATGGAAAGGCCAGCGCGTGTTGATTGAAGCAACGCGCCAGTTGATCGAACGTGGCGGCTATGATGATGTGCTTGTGGTTTTGGCGGGCGATGATCAGGGGCGCGAATCCTATCGCCAGTCTTTGGAACTTCAGATTGCAGAATCTGATCTGACAGAACGTGTGCGCATTGTTGGCCACTGCTCAGATGTTCCGGCAGCCCTCGCAATAGCAGATGTTTCTGTTGTTGCTTCCATTGAAGCCGAGGCTTTTGGTCGTGCAGCTGTAGAAGCGCAGGCAGCTGGCGTGCCGATCATCGTCTCCAACATTGGTGCAGTACCGGAAACAGTTCTTGTACCGCCTGTTGTAAAGGCTGAAGAGCGTACTGGTTGGCATTTTGAAAATGGTGATGCTGAAGAACTCTGCGAGTTGATGGCTCAGGCCTTGGATATGAGTGCTGGAGACCGTGCCAAACTCACCAAACGGGCTCATGACCATGTAGAACGGTCATTCACCAAGCAGGCTATGTGTGATGCCACACTAAACGTTTACCGCGAGCTGTTACCAACAGGAAGCTAACTGGTTGTAAATGTCGCGTCAGAACCTACAAAACTAGTGTTGACTTACGTGGCATTTTTCCTGATTCTAGCAATGCAGCGCAATTGATGCCCTTCCCACGCGTTTCTCGACTTGACGAAACAGTCGGAACCAGTCATTGAACTGTTACCAAATATTCGCAAGTTCGGCAGTCTAAAGAGGAGATACTCACATTCGCCGTCCGTTTCGCGCACCGCCACCCACTAAGGAAGGGCCGCGCACCAATAAAGAGATTCGCGTTCGCGAAGTGCAGCTGATCAACACCGAGGGTGACAACCTCGGCCCAACTCCAACCGAAGAAGCCCTCGCAATGGCGGTGGAACAAGGTTTGGATCTGGTCGAAATTGCTCCGAACAGTCAGCCACCTGTTTGTAAGATTCTGGACTATGGTCGCTATAAGTACCAAGCTCAGAAGAAAGCTGCAGAAGCACGCAAAAAACAGAAGATCGTTGAGATCAAAGAAATCAAAATGCGTCCGAACATCGACACTCATGATTATGAAGTGAAGATGCGGAACATGAAGCGCTTCTTTGAAGATGGTGATAAAGTGAAGGTGACACTTCGCTTCCGTGGCCGTGAAATGGCTCACCAGGATCTCGGCATGAAGTTGCTCCTGAAGGTTAAAGCAGAGACTGCGGACATCGCTAAAGTCGAGTCCCATCCAAAGCTTGAAGGCCGCCAGATGATGATGGTGCTCTCACCTATCGCTCGTTAATACGGGTTGGTTGAAGCGCTCCGGCTTTGTTTCCGTGTAGCTACTCAACCGCAGCCCCAGAGAATTTTGAGATTACCCGGCACATTGTGTCGGGTATTTTCGTTTGTACCTGAGAGTGGAGGCTGATGATGAATGACGAGATGAAATTACATCACGAGCGCATGCTAGCGCTTGTTGCCTTCACTGCTTCCTCCTTTCAAACCTCGCATCCTTCTCCATTCGGTGGGGCGATTTATACCGCAGACGGAAGATTATTGGCTCAGGCCTACGACAGTGTGATCCGGGAGTGTGACCCGACCTGTCATGGAGAGGTCAATGCCATTCGGCAGGCCAGTAAAGTATTGGGCTCTCGCTGGCTTGACGGTTGCACCATGTACAGCACCTGCGAGCCTTGTGCCATGTGTACCGCCGCAACCATATGGGCTGGCATTGATCAGGTTGTTTTCGGCGCTTTCACCAATGAGGATGCAACCCACTTCTGGCCTCAGGAAATGGATTTGAGAACGAAGGATGTGACAGGTCATATGGTGCAACGCCCCCAGATTACAGTGATTGAAGGGGTTGAGCGTGAAGCCTGTAAGCTGCTTTTCACGCAGTGCGCAAGCGCGATGCAAAGACTTGGGATAGAAATCTAAAGCACTTCATGGCTGGCAGCATTCTTTGTAGAAAATCATTTGCCGTATAGGCTATTTCATTCGATCAAAATGCGCCTTAGCCTGGTTTCGATAGGTTTTGAAATTGGGCGATGATAATGCGACAGGTTATTTTCTTAATTAGCTTTAGTTTTGCGCTTGCCTATGGAGTGTATTTTTGCTGGCAAGACCCGTCATTACTGAAAACCATTGTGAAAACAACAGCTCTCGGAGTTGTCGCTCTTTGGGCTTTTGTAACGCAAGCTCCGCTCCTGCTTGCATTGGCCCTGACGACATCATCAGTGGGAGATGCAGCGCTGGCTGTGCCGGGTGAAGTTCGGTTCCTTGTTGGGCTTTGCAGTTTTGCGATCGCACATGTTTTTTATATCGTCTTGTTCTCTCGAAAAATCAGGCGTTTCGATTCCAGGATATTCATAGTGTCAGGAGCTGCTCTCTCAGTTCTGGTGCTGTCAACTGGCTGGTGGTTGCTTCCCTTTACCGGTGATCTCATGATTCCTGTTGCGATCTATATTATTTTGATAGCAACTATGGGAGGGATGGCAGTACAGGTTGGTGGCTGGGTATTGATAGGCGCTCTCGCCTTCATGATGTCTGACACTCTGTTAGCTATCCAACTCTTCCGTCTGGACGACATCAGCCCTCTCCAGTTACCGGTTTCAGTAGCACTTTGGACATTATATTATTGTGGTCAGATGTTGATATTCTTGGCTATCAGCAGAGACCAGGCTCCAGTCAGCAAGTTCTCTTGAAATCTTCTTGCATTCCCATGCTGGCAGTTTTATAAGGCCTCGTTCAAAGTCGCCCGGCTGTAGTTTGCCTCCTATGAATTTATAGGAATCAGGCAGGAATTACAGGGCATGCCGTGGCGGCTTCTGATGCATCCATTGCAAATTTTTGATCAGTTTACTGATCATCACAAGAAAGGACGCAAAATGCCCAAGTTGAAGACGAAGTCTGGAGCTAAAAAACGCTTCAAGCTGACCGCGACTGGCAAAGTTAAGTGTGGCCAGGCTGGCAAACGCCACGGCATGATTAAACGCACGACTAAGTTCATCCGTAACGCACGTGGTACAACCACTCTGTGCGATGCAGATGCACGTATCGTGAAAAAATATCTGCCTTACGGCTAAGCCTTAAAACCTGACACTAGGAGACTACCATGTCACGTGTAAAAAGAGGCGTCACCGCCCACGCTCGTCACAAAAAAGTTATTAAGGCAGCCAAAGGTTACTATGGCCGTCGTAAGAACACCATCCGCGTTGCTAAGCAGGCAGTGGAGAAAGCGGCACAGTACGCTTACCGCGACCGTAAAGCTCGCAAGCGGAACTTCCGTGCACTCTGGATCCAGCGTATCAACGCAGCGACCCGTGAACACGGCATGACCTACGGCCGCTTCATCGATGGCTTGAACAAAGCTGGCATCGAAGTTGACCGTAAGGTTCTTTCTGACCTCGCGATCAATCAGCCAGACGCATTCAAAGCACTGGTTGAAAAGGCGCAGGCTGCTGTAGCTTAATTGCTATAGTAGAAAGCAGAAGCTTTTTTGAAAAAGGCAGGTTCCGAAAGGAGCCTGCTTTTTTTGTGCGCGTTTCAATGCTCGATGGAAGTTGTCTGTTCTTCTGCTATGGATTGTGAGGAAATGGCGGAATATCAGAAAGAGGCGCATTCAGCGCCGTGATGCATTGGGGGAACTATGATCAAAGGGAAATGCGACTGCGGTAAAGTGAGCTTTCAGGTGGAAAAAGTGAGGGATACGGTCACAATCTGTCACTGTAACCAGTGCAGGCGCACAAGCGGTCATGTTTGGGCCTCAACGCATGCATCTTCTGAAGAGCTATCCTTCATAGCAGCCGAAGGATTGACTTGGTATGCATCCTCAGACTTCGCAAAGCGAGGGTTTTGCAAATTCTGCGGCTCCAGTTTGTTCTACAAAATGAATGACAAGGACAGTATCGCCATCGCGGCAGGCTGCCTTGATGCACCAACAAACCTCGAAATCGGCAAGCATATCTTTGTGAAAGACAAAGGTGACTACTACGAGATCACTGATGGAGCTCCACAGATCGAAAAGTTCTGATCAGGGTGCTCTTTGGAGTGATGAAAACTCCCCCGGGGTAGAGCCCGAAGGAGCGAAACTTGCGTTGAGGAATGGCCTGAGGCCTAGCCAATCACACCATTATCATCACGCTTGATGACGATGACAGAAGAGCGTGGCAGCTTGCCGCCGTCTGGCCAGTTACCGCCCGGATGCTGAATGCCCACAAACATGCTGCGGCGATCAGCAGACCAGGTCAGGCCAGTGACTTCACTGCCAGTTGGTCCGGTCATGAAACGCTGGATCTCTCCCGTCACGGGATCACCAACCAGCATCTGGTTGTTGCCCATTCCGGCAAAATCGCCTTCATTGCTGTCGTTACCATCTGTCTGGATCCAGACCATGCCCGTCTCATCAAATGCCATACCATCCGGTGAGTTGAACATATTGCCAGCATTGACGTTTGCAGACCCGGCCTTCGGACCTTCGTGAACAGCCGGATTACCAGCCATCACATAAAGATCCCAGTCAAACGTATCAGCGGCATGATCCTTATTGTGCGGACGCCAGCGCACGATTTGGCCGTATTTGTTGGTCTCGCGTGGGTTCGGGCCGTTGATGGAAGTGTCGTCACCACCGGCGTTTGGCTTCACGCCGCGGTTCTTGTTGTTGGTCAGACAACAATAAGCTTCTACTGCATTAGGATTGGCAGAAATCCATTCTGGGCGATCCATGGTGGTTGCACCAACAGCAGAGCCGGCAATACGGCTGAAGATCGCGATGCTCGCCGCGTCCATACCAGTGGTCTCTGGGGTTAGCGCCAACCACTCACCTGTCTGGTCATCGTTGAACTTGGCAACATAGAGCGTACCCTCATCGAGCAAACCATCAGTTGGCTGCCCTGGAGCGTAAACGCCGTTGGAGACAAAGCGGTACATGAACTCACCGCGCTCATCATCCCCCATGTAAACGACCACGCGGCCATCTGGTGCCAAAACAGCTTCTGCATTCTCATGCTTGAAGCGGCCCAGAGCAGTGTGTTTCACCGGTGTTGAGGTTGGGTCTGTTGGGTCGATCTCTACAATCCAGCCAGCACGATGCGGTTCGTTCGGGTTCTTCGCAATGTCAAAGCGCTCATCGAACTTATGGTAGTCATAGTTGAAACCCGTCTCGTTGATGCCATAACGCTTATAGCCAGCATCAACACCGTCCAGACGTGCCGCAGGAGCAGCCTCAGTCGCGCCAAAGTACCCGTTGAAGTTCTCTTCGCAAGTCAGATACGTGCCCCACGGTGTTTTGCCGGAACCACAGTTGTTGAAGGTACCAAGTGATTGCGTACCGGAAGGGTCAGCAGCCGTCTGCAGCAAAGGGTGACCAGCAGCAGGGCCTGCCAGCGTCATCGGGGTGTTGTGTGTGATGCGGCGGTTGAACGGACTGTTCTTTACAATAGCCCAACCATTGTCCCCGTCTTCCACTTCAATGACGACCACGCCTTGCAGATGTTGCAGCTTCAGAACATCCTCGTCGCTCTTGGGGGCACCATCTTCGTTCTGAGGCAGATTTATCTTGCGGTTGGCGTATTCATGGTTGATCGCCAGCAGCTGCTTGCCTTGAAACTGGAAGCTTTCCATGCCGTCGGTGTTCTCACCAAACACCTTGTCAGCACCAGCAGCAGAACCACCTGTCTCATGGTTGAAGGCTTCAGCGCCATCCACCAGTGCATCACCCCAGCGCGCCAGTATTTCCCAGCTGTACCCCTCAGGCACATGTACAGTCGCATCAGTGTAAGTTGGGATGGGCTTGAACGTGAAACGTGAAGTAGAAGCTTTGGCGTCAGACATGGAGAGGCTGAGGACACCAGTGCCCATCACAGCTGCGCCGGAACCAAATGCCAACACGCCACCCAGAAACCCGCGGCGTGAAATCGCACGCTCGACAACGCGGTCAAATTCATTTTCTTCAGCACGTGGGAAGTTCTGTTCATCCCATTCATCTGCTGTGAGTTCATTCATAAATTCATTCGTCATTGGAAAAATCCTGTAGAAGAAGGTGAGCGCACACTAGAGCGCTAACATGACATCTTCACGAAGCAATAGAACGATGAAAATCCTGCAGATGTAATATTAATATCGTATTCAAGTTAAAGTGCGTCGCATGTTGGAGTAAGTATCTGTGACGGATCTTAGAGTTAAGTTGTTGAAGATGATAACTATTGTTGATTTTTATTATTTAAATTTGTTGATTACTTAAATTTGTAGGGATAATTCTGTCAGGGTGCTGTAGCTGATCAGAAAACTAAGTATTGACGTCTAATGATATGGTGTCGCAAGTAAATTTCAGGAATGCTTCAAACCAAGCAGGTAAGCTTTCAACTGTTTCCAAGAGCCTTGTGAAAACCGCGTAAAACTTTGCTTCACAGCGGTTCAATCACCTTTTGCAAACAGATGGCGTGGGTGTCATTGTACCCCTGTCCTTCATAGAAGCTGACAGCCTGCGCGTTATCACCACGTACGAGCAGTTGGACCTTCCAAATGCCTCGTGCTCGCAACCAATCCTCTGCTGCTGCTGTAATTGCCTTACCAAGCCCTTTTCCCTGATGGTTCGGGTGTGTGCTGACATAATAAAACCAACCGCGATGCCCGTCTTCACCGCACATAATGCTGGCAACAACAATCCCATCCAGCTCACCAATCAAAATCGTAGAATGTTCGCCCTCGAGTGCTTTCTCGATATCCCGAACCGGATCATTCCATTCACGGAAGACCCCAGCAGCTTTCCAAAGAGCAATAACTGCATCCTGATCTGATAAGCACATTTCACGATAAATCATATGCACCGCACATAGTAGTTTGAAAATAGAAAAGTAATCACAGGATGTTTTGTGATTATCCTTTTTAATACAGCAACTTGCAATTGAGAAGAGGAATAATAACAAGGTTAATAATCTATAAGTAAAAATATGAAAATCTTTGCGCGATTGAGAGGTTTTCGACATGGCTTTTTTTAAGCGTAATACACAAATGCTTGCTGAAGCCGCTGCAAATGACCAAGGAGAAGTAATCGGTCAGTCTGCAGTGGTGGAATTTACAGAACCTAAGAATTCCATTGATAGTGCACGCTTGTTTGGCGAATTGGATGCGCTCGCGTTGGACATGGCATCAGCTGCGGGAGAGCTGGACGCCGTGAATAACACTGCAGGCGCTTTGAAAATGGCCATGGAAAGCCTCCAGGACGCGTCTGGGCGCGTTGTCGAAAGTAACCGGGAAGTGAGTGCCGCGGTTGAACAAACTGCTGAGCAGACGTCTAACGCCCGCGATACTATGTCTAAGTCTCAGGAGGTGGTGACCGACGCGCTTGCTAACATCAACAGCCTGTCGACAGCCATCAGCAGCATCAACAGGCAGCTGGAAGGTCTTCAGGCGTCATTTGCCAACGTTCGCCAGTTCTCCAGCTCTATTGATGCCATTGCCCGGCAAACCAATTTGCTGGCGCTCAACGCAACCATTGAAGCAGCCCGTGCAGGTGAAGCAGGTAAAGGCTTTGCGGTTGTGGCCAGTGAAGTGAAAGCTCTTGCAACACAAACGACTGTTGCAACGGAACAGATCGACCAGACCATTCTCCAACTTGGCAAGGAAGCTGACACCTTGGTCGACTTGGGTAAGAGCGCGCTTGGCACCGTCGGAACCGCTGAAAATAGCACTCAATCCATCAACGACCTCTTCCATGAGTTGGAAGCGATGGTAGACAACATATCTGCAAATACGGACTCCATACGAACGGCTTGCGCAAACAACGACGCAGATACCGAAGAGCTTCTGCGCAACCGTGATGAAGTGATAGGTGTTGTCTCAACAAATGCGGAAAGCATCGAACAGGTCTCGGGCCAGATGCTGGGAACCTCTCAGACTGCCGACGCGCTTCTCGCTGAAGTGGCTGTCGAACATGGCGATAACCTCAATCAGCAGATGATCGAAGTAGCAAAAGAGACCGCTGGCAAGACCATGGAAGCGTTTGAAGCTGAAGTGGACGCAGGCCGGATCTCAGTGAATGATCTCTTCGATTTCAACTACACGCCAATTGAAGGCTCCAATCCAGCTCAGTTCATGGCGCTTTTCACCCAAATGACCGACCGGGTGCTTCCAGCTATTCAGGAACCTGTCAAAGATCTCGATGACCACATCGTCTTTTGCGCAGCGCTAGATAAGAACGCTTATCTGCCAACACACAGCAAAGACTATTCAAAGCCGCAAGGCAATGACCCGGTTTGGAATGCAGCAAACTGCCGTAACCGCAGAATGTTCGATGATCATGCTGGCCTGAACGCAAGCAAGAACACCAAGGAATACAGCCTGCAAACGTATCGCCGAGATATGGGGGGCGGCAAAGTAATGATGATCAAACTGGTCTCAGCCCCAATCTGGGTCAAAGGCCGCCACTGGGGCAACACCCTCATCGCATTCAATACTTGATGAAAAAGCAAACATACTCCATAGCCGCCTATTTTGCGGCTATGGCCCCACAGCATTTTGAGCTGCATTCGTTACTGCGACAACACTTCTTGCGTTTCAAGAACATGGCTGAGTTGCGTGCTCATCACATGATCCGGGTCAGAAGTTTTTTGAAGGACAATGCATTTGTTTTGACACTGATCGACCCGCAAGGCGAACCCTTTTTCGATCATTGCCTTAATACACTCAGTGACAGCGTCAAATCCGTTAAGTTTGGGATGAAACTCAATAACTAACATGCGGATATTTGCCATATTCAAGGCTGGCAACAGACCAATCTCAGCTCCTTCAATATCCATCATCAAAAAACTGGGATTAAACTCCTTGATCAATCGATTGACATCGACTGTCTTCTGAAGAATTTCCCGACTTTCTTTTCGTTCAAGGACGGATGAACCAGTGATGCGCTCTCCAACATAAAACGCAGATTGAGCAGTATCTTCCAAGGCAGCGATCCCGCTTACAATCGAGGGGGAGATATCGTTTAAGTAATGGTTATTCTCAATAACTGGAATGAGGTTTGGGTTGGCTTCGATGCACATCACGTTGTCGGAACCGCAAATCAACGAAGCTGTTGCTGACAGAAAACCGATACAGGCACCAAGCTCCAGCACACGATCTTCAGGTTTCAGCAGCTGTGTTAGAAGATTGTGTTCTTCACTTTCATAGGTGCCACGTACAATTTGCTCTTTAACGAACAGGTCTATTTCAGGTTGGGAAACATCCAGTTTGATGCCACGTAGCGTTTTATAGCGCCTACGCATTTTCAAGTTGTGTTCGAGGCCTTTAAGAAAATGCATTACGACACTCCATTAACGAGTAATTGGAACAAACTAAGCAACTACGGTTTCCTGAAGAGATGTGACTTTCGCAAGGGAAAGTTGTTTTAGATATCTACGTAATGAAAGAGAACAGTAAGCCTGTTGAGAGGCATACACATCACTTACGTTTGTGAACTTCATCGACCCTTCGTACATAGGTGATTGGTGAAGGATCTTCTCCATTCCTGTGTAGTAAGCTTGGTATTCTACACCGTCAGCGTAGTAGGCCTGCCGGGTTATTTCTTCTTCAACACGGAACTTAAAATCTTGAAAAAACTTAAAATGCAGCATTGCGCCCCAATCTTCAGCAAGGTTGGTTCTTATATCAACCTCGTGAGTGCCCCATAATTCAGAATAGGTTGGGTTCCATCTGATGAGCGGGACTTTGGTGAGTTGTGGGCATTGCTTTTTTAAAAACCGCTTAAATCGTCTTTCCAGATAATTTCGAAAAGGGAGCTTCTGGTGAATCTTTGCAGGTGCAAGATACAGATTCCGCAGTTGACCAAGTGGAGCAATCTCTCTCCTTTTGGGAGGGATCCCGAAAAGGCGGCCTCTGATGCCCCCACGAATTTCAAAACTTGGGCCTTTGCCTTCCGATGAAACAGGAACGGCCCAGGTTGATGTCGTATCGAAATATGGGCATGTTTGAAGAAATGGATCGCCTTGCCTGTAATCAACATCAACTAGCGGTTTGTCAGAGTACATGTCGATGAGCGGAGCAATAACACCCTCCGCGCCAACACTATCCCAATAAACAGTCAGATCAGTCAATTTGGTCTCTGGCCAGCCAGGATAAACGAACTGCTCGTCGGTATCAGCCAGAATGGTCCATCTGTTTGCACAGTACTTATTGAGAATGGTGAGCAGCCAGTTTCGTTTGAACTGCTTATAAAGCTTACTCGTGTGAAATCTGGTCACGTCTGGCTGTGCTTCCAGATAAGCTGCTGTATCATCAGTGGATGCGTTGTCGACGACGAAAATGTGGCTTGCCCCGATGCTCCGATAATGCTCGAGAAAGAACGGTAATCTCAACATTTCATTACGCGCGCGGGTAATGACGATGATTCCATCTTTTGGCAAATTGATTTCTGGAAACTCGTCAAAATCAAAAATGTCACGAACGCTTGGCAACGCACAAATCCCATTCTTAGAGCCCCTAAAACAAAAAGGCCCTACACTCATCCCTCATAGTGAGGTGAGAGTGTAGGGCCGTGGTGAAACAGCGTCTTCCCTTGAATTGGGAGGGGCTTACAGCTCGCCGCGGATCACGTAACGAAGCAGATCAACCACCTGGTCAGGGTCTTCAGCAACAGCAAGGGCTGCTGCATCCACTTCCTTCAATGGGTGTGTCAGAGCAGGATCGTGCAACACGATGATGCTCTTGCCCAGTGCTGAGGCGAACCCTGCATCGAAGGCTGCGTTCCATTGCCGGTACTTGTCGCCAAAGCGAACCACAACGATATCGGCCTCAGAGAGCAGCGTGCGAGTGCGTATTGCATTCACCTTTGCCCCCTTGTGATCTCGCCAGAAGTTGTTTTCTTCCGGGCCTAGAATTTCGACACCGCAATCATCACTGGCTTCGTGATCGGTCACTGCGCTGTCAAAATGAACAGGTAGGCCTGCATCAGCCGCACCATGTTCAATACGCTCTCTCCAATCGGTGTGGATCTCACCTGAAAGATAAACACGCCACGTTTTCATCGGCTCGCCTTCCCCTAAGAATCTGCATTTGCCTGCAAATTTTAAGAGGGGTTGTAGCTCGGTTCAAGGTCAAGCAGCTTATTGGTGACTTCTTTTCGGACACGATCGCGTTGGCGCTCGCGAGAGAATAGCCTGTTTTGTGCAAGGAGCAGATCCGCACGAGCCAGATACGAGTCGGTCCGGGCGGCATCAGCAGCTTTCCGGCAGGCCTTGCCTTCCTTGCCAGACTTACAATCTTCGCCGCGTGCTTCTTCTTCAAGCCGGTCTATACGGCGTTGAATTTCCCAGACGGATTCCTGAGCTTCACTGGCAGACTCATTGGCTGAATAAAGCTGGTTGCCCAGGGAGTAGCCAACTTTGAAGCTCTCTTCTGTGGCGATTGGGCATACACCACGATAGCTCTTGCCCTCACGGCCCTGCTCAAAGCCAGAAATTGGCGTACAGTAGCTTTGCAGGCCAATGGTGCGCCCAGCCATATAGGCACTCACATCCGGTGTGACGCCGTATTTGCCGCAAGCTTTTGTATGTTCATTCAGCT
>NZ_LCWX01000198.1:67382-69582 GCF_001431305.1 Pseudovibrio sp. POLY-S9 | reverse complement strand
TGTCAGAGGTGTAACCAGCGCGCCCATCAACAACACCAATGCCCTGCCAGTCGCCGACCTTGCAATCTTCCTCAGAAAGGGAGGCGCAGCCACTCAGCGCCAGCCCAAGTCCAACAACAGTAAAAAGTACCCGCATCCCCAACATGCCTTCCCTAAAATCCAATCGCGTTTGTAGTGCCCCGCACATCTGATTGGACAAAAATTGAATCTATGAAATCCAGATACGAGACTTAACCTGAACGCTTGCTGAATACAAATGTTCGCTATATGTTCCCTTTAAGGAATCGCATAGCCCTCGATTCGAGAGGCCATCTCATTTCAGTAGGTATTGGAAAGTCAGATGACGAAGACCATTGAATTTAAAGGACGCTGCCTGTGTGGCGCGGTCACTTTTGAGGGTGAAGCGCCACATGAATCAGTCAGCAGCTGCCATTGCAAGCAATGCCGTCAGTGGGGCAGCGGCCCGTTTGAGGCATTCAGCTTGCCGCTGGCAGATCTGAAGTTCATCTCTGGCGAAGATGCCGTCAAATACTATGAATCCTCTGAGTTTGCCCGCCGTGGCTTCTGTTCAAAATGCGGATCAAACCTGTTTTGGCATGCAGACCGCCATCCTCAATGGAAAGACCGAATTGCGATTGCCGTGGGTACGTTAGAGCAGCCAACAGGCCTCACAGCAGGCAATCATATCTTCTGTGCCACAAAGGGTGACTACTACGAGATTGAAGATGGTCGCCCTCAATATGCCTACGAAGATTGATGAGGAAATTGATCTTATCCCAAACCGTGGCCCTCGGCTAAGGTTACCCAACAAGCTCTAAGGGAGAGAGAGATGACTGACTTGCGGATTTATAAAGCGAAATGCCTTTGTGGTGAAGTCTCATTCAAGGCTGAAGCGCCCCAGAAAGATATTGGTTTATGTCACTGCACAATGTGCCGTCGTTGGAACAGCGGACCGTTCCATGCAATCGCGATTCCGTTTGATGCTTTGAAGGTCGAGAGCGGAGAAGAGAACATCTCATATTACCGCTCCTCTAATTACGCGAAGCGCGCATTTTGCAACAACTGCGGCAGCAGCCTGTTTTATCACGGAGACAAAATCCCCGAGATTGCTCATGAAGTTTACTTCAGCGCTGGGCTTTTGGAAGAAACGACAGGCTCGAAACTGGCAGGTCACATCTTCTGCGCCAGCAAAGGCGATTACTACGAGATAGAAGGAGACCTGCCTCAACACGAAACAGTATAAAAATCCGCTCTGCGGTCAAAACCGGTGCAAGGTGAGCGGTTGGATCAAGGCGTGTTCTTCACACGCTCTAGCTCCAGCCGTTCTCCCACATATAATCCAACGCTTCCCGGTAGTTCGGGAATTTGAATTTATACCCCAAAGCGCCTTTCAGCTTTGCATTGCTAGCGCGTTTCACTTCGCCGTAAAACGAAATCGCCATAGGCGAAAGGTCTGCATCTTCAAAGGCGATTGCTGGCGGTGGCTCCACACCCATCAGACGAGCAGCATATTCCACCACATCTTCTGGCGGACACGACGCATCATCACATACGTTGAAAATACCGGAGGCGTTGTCTTCAAACGCATGCTGGACAGCTCCAGCAATATCACTCACGTGAATACGGTTAAAGACCTGACCTTCTTTGATAATCCGGCGGGCTTTACCTTTGTCCAGATTGCAAAGCGCATTCTGGCCACGGCCATAAATTCCGGCAAGGCGCAAAATGCTGACTGGGATGCTGGTTTCTTCTGAGAATGCGAGCCACTCGTGCTCTGCTTCCAGACGCTGCTTGGAGCGTTTGGAGGTTGGATTGCACTCCGCTGTTTCTGTCACCCAACGACCTTCGTGGTCGCCATATACCCCGATGGTCGAGAGATAGCAGATCGCCGTTGGCTTTGCTTTCGCAACTGCGTCACGCGCAGCATTCAGCAGAGGATCACCATCGTCCGTTGGCGCGGCAGAAACCAGAATATGAGTTGCAGTGGCAATAGCCTCCAACAGCTCATCGCTTGCTGTTTGTCCGTCAAAGAGGATCGGCTGAACCCCTTTGGACCGCAGTTCCTCCATTTTCTCAGGAGAGCGGGTCGTTCCACCAATCCAGGAAAACTCGGTCCCGTACATTTTCACAAAGTGGCGAGCTGAGTATCCAGCTCCCAAAATCAACAAGCGCATTCCAAGCCCCCCGGCTTACGTTTACA
>NZ_LCWX01000198.1:66850-67215 GCF_001431305.1 Pseudovibrio sp. POLY-S9 | reverse complement strand
CCCCCCGCCTGCGGAATTTTCACCAGATCAGAGCAGGTATCAGCCAGTTTATCACTCAGGCCAGCCTGCTCATTGCCCATCAACAAAATGACAGGTTCTTTATAATCTACAGCACGATAGTCCTTTGTGCCCCGCAAATGAGTGCCAACCACAGGTCCGGACCAGCTCTTGCGGAATTCAACGAACTCATCAGCAGTACAGCGCACAAGTGGCATATGGAACAGAGAGCCCATTGTCGCACGTACAGTCTCAACAGCAAATGGATCAGTTGTTTCGTCAATCAGAATAACACCAGTCGCACCAACCGCATCGCCGGTGCGGATAATGGTTCCCAGATTACCGGGGTCGCGGACACGATCGAGCGC
>NZ_LCWX01000198.1:8271-66743 GCF_001431305.1 Pseudovibrio sp. POLY-S9 | reverse complement strand
CGTGGCACTTTTCGGGTCAATGTCACTCAGCTTCATAGTTTGCTGTTCGTAAACACCAACCACCATCTGCGGATTGTCACGGCGGGTGATCGCACCAAGCACAGCCGTGTTCACCTCAAGAATGAGGGCGCCACGGGCTTTTGCTTTCGCAGCCGCTTCTAGCGCAATCTTGTTCTCACGAGCTTCAGGACCAAGCGCCAGATAACGCACACCCCAGCCAGCTTCCAACGCATCGGTTGCCAGCTTCAGGCCTTCAGCAACGAACAATCCGGACTGTTTACGATTCTTGCGCTGAGCAACAAGGCCTTTAATTTCCTTCACAATCGGATTGGAATGTGAGGTGATCTGCTTTACTGCACCGGCACGGTGATTATCTCTGGTTTCCATCGGGTTATGCTCCCTCAGCCTTATTGTTTTCAGGTGCGCTCCACCGGCTGAATAGGGAGGTTGAGAGCAATCGTGGTCCATCAAGTTCGCGAATAGCCAATTCGCCGGATTCAATCGTGCCCGGCAAACCATCAAGGCATTCACGCATCAACTCATGAGAAGACAGGAAGCTGGCGCGGATGGCGTAGCTGGACATCAGCAGGAACTGCGCATTGGGCGAGAGTAGCTTTCGCACGCACGCCAACATGTGCGGCACGCTTTCAAAGAAGTCCCAGACCTCTCCATTCGGCCCGCGACCATATTTCGGCGGGTCAAGGATAATGCCGTCATAGGTGTTTCCGCGGCGCACTTCCCGCTCCACAAACTTCATGGCGTCATCACAGATCCAGCGAATTGGCTTGTCTTCAAGGCCGGATAACTCCTGGTTCTCACGTGCCCAGACAATGGCCTTTTTAGAAGCATCAACATGAGTGACTTGTGCGCCAAGAGCAGCAGGCAGCAGCGAAGCCATTCCTGTGTATCCAAACAGGTTGAGAACTTTGAGCGGACGATCTGCTTTTTTGATCTGCTCGCCAACCCAGTCCCAGTGTGCAGCCTGTTCAGGAAACACGCCCACATGGCGAAAAGACATGAACTGGCCATTGAAGGTAGCAGGGCCGTATTTCATCTGCCAGATCTCATCAACCTGATTGGCAAACTTCCAGCGACCAGGGCCTTCTTCTTCTACGTCACCGGTAAAGATAGCGTCTGCGCTTTTCCATTCGCTTTCTGGCAGGCGAGGGGCCCCCATAGCCTGCGCTTCAGGGCGGATCAGTTTATAGCGACCATAGCGCTCAAGCTTTTGTCCGTGTCCCATATCCAGCAAGGCATAATCGTCCCAGCCGTTCATTTCCACCATCACAGGCAAAATGCTGGCAGGGGTGGTGAAACGGGCAGATGTTGGCTTATGTTCGCGTACAATGGGCTCAACAACTGTGGTGGCTGGAGCGCTGCGCGTTTGGTCTCGCCGGTTCGGGCGCGTTGCTGCTGCGCTATCTTTCTTGCCACCACGAGTGTCGCGGGGATTGCGCGCCTCTCTCTGGTCCCGATTATCTCGAGTATCGCGTTTGGCAGAAAAACCACGCTTCGGACCGTTGTCCTTCCGTGCTCCGCCTTTTTTGGATTGCGCATTGCGGGTTCGTGGAGCGCCGCCTTTGGGTGATTTTCTCAAGGATGTTGCCTTTGATTTTCTGCGCACAAACGCGAGACAAAGCCTCACGCTGAATTCGTTTATTTAATGAAAAGGCATTAAGGCGATGCGGGCCTCGGGTCAACGCTTTAGCGCAAAACAAGCTCTTTACCGTTAAGTGAGTATCCACAGCGTGGGAACACTAGCATAATGCAGGACGTATAAAACGTCGTTGTGTTCTGAAAGGAAGTTTTGAGCATCCATGACAATTTTAACACGAGAGGTACTTGTCTTTTCCCTCGATTTAAGTCCAATCTACATGATGTGGAATGCAAAAGTGACCTTAAGGCGTGGAGCCTACCTAAAGGAAGCACTGAAAAGAACGAGGGGGCCAATCCATGGAAATGTCTGGAGAGCAGCAAATACCTGCGAGTCAGGAAAAGGTTTGGGAAGCTCTCAACGATCCTGAATTGCTGAAAAAGTGTATTCCCGGTTGCGATAGTCTGGAAAAAACCTCCGACACTGAGATGTCTGCCACGGTCACAGCAAAAGTGGGACCGGTCAAAGCCAAGTTCAAAGGAGAAGTAACCCTCTCCGATCTGAACCCGCCAAACTCCTACAAAATTTCCGGAGAGGGCAAAGGCGGTGTTGCAGGGTTTGCGAAGGGCTCGGCAGATGTAACCCTGTCAGAGAGTGGGGATGGCACTCTTCTAAGTTATGAGGTTAATGCAAAGGTCGGTGGTAAACTTGCTCAATTGGGAAACCGGTTGATCGATTCAACTGCCAAGAAGATGGCTGAGGAGTTCTTCTCGAATCTGAACAGAGAACTCGGTGGAACTCCGGTAGCAGGCAAGGACGAGCCGCTAGAAGCTGTTGAGTTGGATCAGGGTCTGATCGAGGAAGCCAAGTCTATCGCAAACGAGCACGCCATCGAAGGATCAGTTGAAGCCATGGCTGATGCTGAACATGCGTTGGAAGATGCAGTCAAAGACGTTGAGGAGAAGGTAGAAGTTGCGGCGGGCAAGGGATTCTTAGGTGGTCCGCTGGGTTGGGGCCTTATGGCTCTGGTTGTTTTGATTGCTCTTTATTGGTTACTTTGAAACTAGGAATTTGGCGGTCGGAAATTGCAAGGCGCGTAGAGGGCGCTTTGTAAGCTAACGGCCCCGCCGAATAACAAGGCCAATGGCCTAAATTACAACCAACTGCCTTGATAGGACGGGAGATCCTGACCAAGGCTGTTGGCTTCATAGTCTGCGGACGCGAAATTGCAGGCTTTTTTGAGGGAGGAAAACCATGACGACTGTCTCTATGACGGTGAATGGAAAGCAGATTTCTGGTGAGGTCGAAGACCGCACCCTTTTGTCTACATTTCTGCGCGAAAATCAGGGACTGACCGGAACACACATCGGCTGTGACACCTCACAGTGTGGTGCATGTCTCGTGCACATGGACGGTAAAGCAGTGAAGTCCTGCAGTATGCTTGCTGTTCAGGCAACTGGTTCTGCTGTCACCACAATTGAAGGTGTTTCCCAAAATGGCCAACTGCACATCATGCAGAAAGCCTTCAAGGAAAACCACGGTCTTCAGTGCGGTTTCTGCACCCCTGGCATGATCATGTCCGCAATCGATATGATTGATCGCCTGGGAACAGATCTCGACGAGAAAACAATCCGCCATGAGCTGGAAGGCAACATTTGTCGCTGCACCGGCTACCACAACATCGTCAAGGCAATCAAAGCCGCAGCTGACGAAATGGCCGAAGTTCTCGAAGCCGCAGAATAATTCGGAAATTCAACTGATCATTGATCCAGCTGCACCTTATTTCAGGTGCGTTGCACTGCTGGAGCCTATGAACAGTTGCTGAAGTCAACCTTCCGGGAGGGGATGGAAATGACAGCAGAAGGAATCGGCGCACGAGTGCTGCGCAAAGAAGACAAAAGATTTATTACCGGAAATGGCCGCTACACGGATGACATGACCATGCAACGCATGGGCCACGCTGCTTTCGTCCGCTCAACACACGCTCATGCTCGTATCAAGTCCATCAACACAGATGATGCGATGAAAATGCCGGGTGTTGATGCAGTCTTGAACGGACATCAGTTGGTTGCAGACGGCATCGGCAACATCATTTGCGGATGGATGATCCATTCCAAAGATGGTTCTCCAATGAACATGGGCGCGTACCGTGCTTTGGAGTCGGAAACAGTCCGTTATGTCGGTCAGGCCATCGCAGTTGTTGTTGCTGATACTCAGCAGCAGGCACGTGATGCAGCAGAAGCTGTTGTGGTGGAATATGAAGATTTGCCAGCTGTCGTTGACAGTCTTGATGCTCTGAAAGATGGCGCACCACAGCTCCATCCGGAAGCCGCTGGCAACCTCATCTACGATTGGGAGATCGGCGAGGAAGCTCCAACGGATGAAGCGTTTGCAAACGCTGCGCACATCACTCGGATGGACATTGACAACAACCGTCTTGTTCCAAATCCGATGGAACCACGCTCTGCTCTGGCGCATTTTGATCCGTCAGAAGAGCACTACACGCTTTACACCACCTCTCAGAACCCGCATGTGGCACGCTTGGTACTCTCCGCGTTCTACAACGTGGCACCTGAGAACAAGCTGCGCGTAGTTGCGCCGGATGTTGGCGGTGGCTTCGGCTCCAAGATCTTCATTTATCCTGAAGAGATTGCTTGTCTTTGGGCAACAAAGCGTGTTGGCCGCCCAGTCAAGTGGACCTCCGACCGTACAGAAGCCTTCCTGACAGATGCGCATGGTCGTGATCACCACAGCACCGCAGAGCTGGCTCTGGATGCGAACAACAAAATCACCGGGTTCCGTGTGAAGACAGTTGCCAACCTTGGCGCTTACATGTCTTTGTTCTCATCTTCTGTACCAACCTACCTATACGCGACGTTGCTGTCGGGCCAGTACAACATTCCAAACATCTACGCGAATGTGAAAGCGGTCTACACCAACACCACTCCAGTGGATGCATATCGCGGTGCAGGGCGACCGGAAGCAACCTATGTGGTTGAGCGCATGATGGAGACGGCTGCAAAGGAAGTTGGCATGGCGCCAGCTGAATTCCGCCGCATCAACTTTGTGCGCGAGTTCCCGCATCAAACACCAGTGATCATGGCTTATGACGCCGGTGATTACGAAGCCTCTCTTGATGCAGCCATGAAGGCTATCGATTATGATGGCTTTGCTCAGCGTCGCACTCAGTCTGAAGCAGCTGGCAAGCTCCGTGGTATCGGCATGTCTTGCTACATTGAGGCATGTGGTATCGCACCATCTCAGGCTGTCGGCTCACTCGGCGCAGGTGTCGGTCTTTGGGAATCTGCTGAGGTTCGTGTGAATGCCGTTGGAACCATTGAGGTTCTAACTGGGTCTCACAGCCATGGCCAGGGTCACGAAACCACATTTGCTCAGTTGGTCTCTGACCGGCTTGGCCTGCCTACGGAGAGCATCTCCATCGTCCATGGTGACACTGACAAAGTGCAGATGGGCATGGGCACATATGGCTCCCGCTCTGGTGCCGTTGGTATGTCTGCAATTGCTAAGGCACTCGACAAAGTCGAAGCCAAGGCGAAGAAGATCGCAGCGCACCTGATGGAAGCGTCCGAAGGAGACATCGAAATCGAGAATGGTGAGTTGAAAGTCACCGGAACCGATAAGAAACTCACCTTCACCGAGGTTTCTCTGGCAGCTTACACAGCCCACAACCTGCCGGAAGGCATGGAACCGGGCCTGAAAGAAGGCGCGTTCTACGATCCAACCAACTTCACGTTCCCTGCAGGGTGTTACATCTGCGAAGTCGAAGTTGATCCGGATACGGGCGTTGTCTCCATCGAGAACTTTGTCGCAGCTGATGACTTTGGCACCATCATCAATCCGATGATTGTGGAAGGTCAGGTGCATGGCGGTTTGGTGCAAGGCATTGGTCAGGCCATGCTGGAAAACACCCAGTATGACGAAGACGGTCAGCTGCTTACAGCTTCTTTCATGGACTACACCATGCCGCGTGCGGATGATGTGCCATCCTTCACGCTGGAAACCACAGTGACCGAATGCCCGGGCAATCCGCTCGGCATGAAGGGCTGCGGTGAAGCTGGCGCGATTGGGTCACCACCTGCTGTCATCAACGCCGTGACGGACGCCCTTGGCATTCGTGACATGAATATGCCTGCCTCGCCAAACCGCGTCTGGCAGCTCATTCAGGACAACGGCATGAAGCAGGCAGCGGAGTAATCAATGGCACAGGCTGGCGCTAAATCGATATTGGATCACAAGTTCATCGCCATCGAACTCAATCAGCGCGCATGGGCTCTCTTAGAAAATGAGAGCCGCTCGCCCGAGGAAAATGACGAGATGCTCCATGTCGCCCACGCCAGCCTTTGGCACTGGCTTCAGGCCGGAACGAAAGTCCATCACCAACGTGGTTTGTGGCTCGTGGGTCGTATCCATGTTCTGCTTGGAAACCGTGAAGCAGCAATGCGTTACGCCCGACAGACCATGGACCTGACAGAGGTTCATCAAGAGGATATGGCAGACTTTGACCACGCCTATGCCTCTGAACTACTGGCACGCGCCACATTGCTGGCAGGGGAAGAAAGCGAAGCCTCAGTTCTGTTTGAAAGAGCTGCGCGGCTTGGCCAACTGATCCACGGTGAGCAAAATCGCAAGATTTTCTTTTCCGATCTGGAAGCTATTCCGTACCCGAAAACTGAATTGTCTGAACTTAACTCATAGCAACTCTGCCAAAGACCCCTTTAGGGGATGGGAGGCTAAAAATGTACGAGACCAAATATCATCGCGCATCAACTGTGTCAGATGCTGCGGCAATGCTGAAAAATGCTGATGACGGCAAACTGCTTTCTGGTGGTCAGACCTTGATCCCCACCATGAAGCAACGCCTGGCAGCGCCAAGTGATCTGATTGACCTGCGCCACATCGGAGAAATCTCCGGCATTGTAAAGCAAGCTGATGGCTCTATCCGCATCGGTGCAGCAACTTGTCATGCAGATGTCGCGGCCAATGAAGATATCAAGGCTGTCCTTCCAGGACTGGCTGACCTGGCAGGCACAATCGGTGATCCGCATGTCCGCCATATGGGTACGATTGGTGGCTCTGTCGCCAACAATGACCCGGCAGCGGATTATCCGGCAGCTTTGCTGGCTCTTGGGGCAACCATCGAGACCAACAAGCGTGAGTTCTCTGCGCAGGACTTCTTTACTGGTATGTTCGAAACAGCGCTGGATGAAGATGAGATCGTGACCGCGGTTGTCTTCCCGGTCGCATCGAACACCGCATATGCAAAGTTCCCCAATCCTGCCTCGCGCTATGCGATGGCTGGCGTCTTTGTAGCAAAGACCGGAGCGGGTGCTCGTGTGGCTGTGACAGGTGCCGGTCAGGATGGTGTTTTCCGCATGCCTGACATGGAAAAAGCTCTGGATGGTAACTGGTCTGCCGATGCGGTTGCAGGCATGGCGCCATCTGCTGACAACATGCTTTCAGACCTTCACGGTACCGCTGCCTATCGCGCTAATCTGGTGACGGTCATGGCGAAGCGTGCTGTTGCAGCATCCAGCTAACACATTGAGGGAAGGGGCTTTGTCCCTTCTCCTCACTTCTCTGGTGTGACATAACCTGCCTGAATTGATCGCTGGAATGTAATGGCCGCGTACTGGTGAACTTCACCCAGATAGGCAAGCAGAGCAGAGAGAAAGGTCGTCAGACCGACCAGCTCGAATGTCTCTTCCAAAATGTAGAAGATCTTGTAGCCAAGCGCATCATAGCCTTCGCTACCAGCAAACACAGCTCCCAGCATCTCAAAACCAATCGCACCGGACAGATAGATGCTGCCTGACAGCACAAACAAAACAGCAAACCGTTTTGGTAACCGCATGAGAAAGCGAAGATAAATCAGCCCAAGCGTTCCAACCAGAACCACAGCAGGCAACACCCACGCAAAGTAAAAAGCACCGCTCAGGTTAAATGCATTGCGTAGCGGATCGATCGTGACTTCATGGATTGCGATGTTCTCGTCAACGGACATGTAGAGAAAACCAAAGGCGAGCACGAACCAGTAGGGCCAGTTTTGCGGTTTGTTGGAGTGCCGTTCAATGATGCCAATCAGAGCAGTCAAACCGGCAATGCAGAGCATCACCATGGAGGAGAACCATGCGCCGAGGTTGAGTTCTTCATCCAGTGAGATATGCCGCAGGTCTTTCAAAGGCGTTTCAATGCCAATGGTATCAACGAACACCTGCTGAACAATGCCGAGCAGCACAATCAGAAACACCATGCCGTACAAAACGACCGGCACTCTTTTTAAGTTGACCGCTGGCATGTGTTTGATCCCCCAACACTTCTGAATGCAACCAGCTAATTAAATCAGAGGATCCATAAAAAAGAGCTAAGATATATTGCCAATGATTGACGCTCTTCAGCACGCATGCTGGTAACAAAAAAGGGCGCCCAAAGCGCCCCTTTCACGTTTCACAGAATAACGCGTTTATACGTGCTGACCGCCGTTGATATGTATTTCAGCGCCTGTCACGTAAGACGATGGGGCTGAGCACAGGAAGTAGATGGTGTCTGCCACTTCTGTGGTGCTGCCCAAACGGCGCATCGGAATGGTCTCGACGATTTTCTCGGTACCAGGTGAGAGAATCGAAGTATCGATCTCGCCCGGAGCAATCGCATTCACACGAACGCCGTGCGGCCCAAAGTCAGCAGCCATTTCGCGCGTTAGGGAAGCAAGAGCTGCCTTGGAAGTGGCATAAGCTGTTCCCGCAAACGGATGCACACGGCTCCCAGCGATGGACGTGACGTTCACGACAGAGCCTCTCGCAGCCCTCAGCTCATCAAACAAACCGCGAGCCAGCATAATTGGCGCGAAGAAGTTCACCTGAAACACATCTCGCCATGTTTGCATTGGGGTTGTCAGGGAATCGAGGCGTTGGCCTTCCTCGTCTTTCGGGCTGATACCCGCATTGTTGACGAGGGCATGAAGCATGGAGCCGTTGTCTTTCAGACGCTCTTTGATCTGGAGAACGGCGTTTTCCAGATTACCTGCATCACCCAAGTCCACTTCAATGTGGTCCTCCGGCCCGGATGGCCAAGGGCATTTGTCAGAAAATGGTTGTCTGGAACAGCTAATGACCCGATAACCCGCTGAAGAAAATTTCTTTACGGTTGCGTGGCCGATTCCACGGCTTGCGCCCGTTAAGACGATTGTCTTGCGGAGATCCTTCGTCGTTTGGTTGGTGTTCATAGGGGCTTTGCTCGTGATAGGACTGCAGGAAACTGGAGTATTATTCTCTAGTTTTAAAAGATCTACTGTTTATATAATGCTTTGCAAGCGAAATTGGGAGCCCGAAAGCAACCAACAATGATCATTTGTCACTGCAACGTCATTAATGACAAGGAAATAAAACAAGCTGCACGTGAGCTTTGCGAGAATCCTGAGGGGGGTGTCCCCACTCCGGGCGCGGTATTTCGTCATCTTGGGTACAGGCCAAAATGTGGTGGTTGCTTTAAAAGCATCATCGAAGTTGTATACGCTGAGGCTGAACAAGTTAAAGATGACTCTGGACAGTAACTTGGAATTATTCTAAAAAAGGTCAATACCTCAATTTGTCAAGGAGAGAGTGACATGAAGGGTGAACCTAAAGTACTGGAATATCTCAACAAGGCTCTACGCCACGAGCTGACCGCAGTAAATCAATACTGGCTGCACTACCGTCTCCTTGAAGACTGGGGCTTCACAAAGCTTGCAAAAAAAGAACGTGAGGAATCCATTGAGGAAATGGAACACGCCGATAAACTGATCGAGCGTATCATTTTCCTCGAAGGTCACCCGAATCTGCAGACACTCGATCCGCTGCGCATCGGTCAGGACCTCAAGGAATGCCTTGAATGCGATCTGGCAGGTGAATACTCCGCTCGTGCTCTTTACAAAGAAGCACGCGAAGTTTGCCGTGATGAAGGTGATTACGTCACCATGAAACTCTTTGAAGACCTGATGGCAGATGAAGAAGGTCACATCGACTTCCTCGAAACCCAGCTGGAACTTCTGGAAAAGATCGGCGTCGAGCGTTACGGCCTGCTGCAGGCAACTCCTGCAAACGAAGGCGAATAAGCTTTTCATCTTTGAGTTTTAGAAGGCCGGAGAGCGTTATGCTCTTCGGCTTTTTATTTGCGCGGCTTCACGCGGCGCGTAGCTTCTGCATCCAGCGGATTATCAGGCCACGGGTGTTTAGGATACTGCCCCTTCATATCAGCCTTCACATCCGCCCAGGACCCTTGCCAGAATCCAGGTAGGTCCCTGGTGATCTGAATAGGTCGCTGAGCAGGGGAGAGCAGTTGCAGCACCAGCTGAACCTTCCCACCGCAAATGCTTGGGTGCTCCGCAAGGCCAAACAGCTCCTGCACCCGAACGGAAAGCATCGGCCCTTGCTCGCCATCATAATCAACCGGAATGCGCGATCCGGTGGGTACGACAAAGTGTGAGGGTGCCAGATTGTCCAGTTCCGAACTCAACTCCCACGGAACCAGCGTTGCAAGCGCGTCCCCCAACGTGCCCGCACTCACTTGAGACAGCACCGTCTTCCCTGCTAGGAATGGACGCAGCCACTCAAAATCTGTACCCAGAGCCTTGTCACTCAAGTCTGGCCACTCTTTCCCAGCAGTCTCGCGCAGATAAGTCACCCGTCCGCGATAGCGTAACTGATCCTTGTTCCATGGCAGACGGGCTGCACCTTTACGGGTAATCTGTTCAAGCAGCGCATCAACAATCGCTTCAGGATCAGGGTCAGAGATTTTCTTCTCGTTCAGCACCAGTTTGCCAAGGACCCGCTGTCGAACCGCTTTGATGGCACCGTCTGGCATCAACTGCACCTGTTCCTTCTCGCGGATGTGCGAGGCAAAGCGAGCTCCGAGTTCATTGAAGGAAAGTGGTGCAGCCAGCAAGATACGTGCACGGGCTGCTGTACCGGTCACTTCAGCAATACTCAGGAATTTCTCGGCATAAAGCGCCTCGCTCTCTTCCAGCTGTGCACCACGCCCATTGGCAAGGCGGAAGCTGCCCCGGGCACCACGTTGCTGTGCGATGCGGTCAGGATAGGCAAGGCTCAGGATATCGCCCGCATCCTCAAAACTGGCACGCTCAGAGGGGCGTCCGCCAACAAGCTTCACCCAGCGCTTGGCCTGCGCTCGTGCTTCTTTGCCTCGTGGACTCTGGTCTTGCATCAAGCGGCGTAAGCGATCTCGCAGATCAGTCGAGCGACCGCCTAAACCATGCTCACCAATAATCACGGCAATCAGCGATGCCAGCTCGGCCTGTCCCTCTTGCGAGGCTTGCACCAGCATGTGCCCGAGACGAGGGTGCAGCGGCAGTCCGGCAAGGTCACGCCCAGCTTTGGTCAGTCCGCCATCTGCATCCAGCGCGTCGAGCTCTTCCAGCAGCTCTTTAGCCTCAGACCAGGCAGCTGCAGGCGGCGGTGTCATAAACTTCAGCTGAGCGGGATCAGAAACACCCCAATTGGCGACATCAAGCACAAGTCCGGAAAGATCACTCTCCAAAATCTCTGGCTTTTCAGCAGCAGGCAGGGCCTTCGTCTGCGCTTCCTCCCAAAGTCGATAACATATGCCCGATTCCACACGGCCTGCGCGCCCTTTACGCTGTTCCGCTGTCGCACGAGAAACCTTCACGGTCTCAAGACGTGTCAGTCCCGTTTGCGGATCATAACGCGGTACGCGGGAAAGACCCGCATCAATCACAATACGCACGCCCTCAATGGTCAGGGATGTCTGCGCAATGGCTGTGGTCAGCACCACTTTTCGCTGACCGGGCTTGGCAGGACGAACAGCCAGATCCTGCGCCTTACTATCCAAAGCGCCATAAAGAGGTGCAATGCTCACATCAGCAGCAACGCGTCCTTCCAGCAAGGACTGCGTGCGCTTGATCTCCCCCTGACCCGGCAAGAACACAAGCACAGAGCCTGTCTCTTCAGCCAAGGCTGAACGAACAGCCCGCGCCACCTGGTCTTCCAGCCTTCCACGCGGATCACGGCCAATGTAGCGCGTCTCAACCGGATACTGCCGACCTTCACTCTTCAGGATTGGTGCATCATCCAGAAGCTTGGAAACTTCAGCCGCATCCAGTGTTGCGGACATCGGCACAATGCGCAGGTCATCGCGCAACGCTTCCTGAACATCCAAAGCAAGCGCCAGCCCAAGGTCTCCGTCCATGGAGCGCTCGTGGTATTCATCAAAGAGAACGGCAGCCACGCCGGAAAGCTCAGGATCATCAAGGATCATGCGGGTGAAGACACCTTCCGTCACCACCTCAATGCGTGTTTTGCCTGAAACCTTGCTGTCCATGCGCACACGATAACCAACCGTCTCGCCAACGCTCTCACCCAGCGTATGCGCCATACGTCGCGCAGCAGCACGCGCTGCAAGGCGCCGAGGTTCCAGCACGAGGATCTTACCATCGCCTCGCCATGGAGCATCCAGCAGGGCGAGTGGCACACGGGTTGTCTTACCCGCACCCGGCTCGGCAACAAGAACCGCATTGGTGTTTTGCTCAAGAGCAGAGAGCAAGTCCGGCAGGATCGCTTCGATTGGCAAAGAGGAAGACGTCATGGGCTCCGCAAAAAAGTAGGCGTCAAAAAAGAGAAAGCAGCTCCACAGACCTTAATCTATGCAAAGCTGCTCCCAGTCAATTTGGAATTTAAGCACAAGGCTAATCTGCAGTCTTGGCGTCCTTGCGGTGCCAGCTACGGCCCGTCAGATCTACCAGATACTCATCAGGTGCGCGGGTATAAGCCGCAAGACCTTCAAGGGCAGGGCTTTTGTGCGTGATGATGTAAGTCGGAATAGACTTCATGATGCCTTCATGCGGAGCCTTGGCCTCAAAAGCAGCCCGAAACTCACCACCATGCAGCCAATGTGAGATCTTCGGCGGAATGCCGCCCGCCAGATACACACCGCCGCGCGCAAGATTGGTGATCGCGAAATCCCCCGCAACACGGCCAAGTGCAGCACTGAACAAGCGCAGCACTTTTTGCGCAACTTCATCACCATCATCCGCCGCCAAAGGCACATCCGATGGCTTCTCATAGGTACGATGCACCCCATCAGCCTGCAGCACAGCTTTAGCAAGGCGCACAAGGCCGGCACCACAGACAACCTGCTCGGCACCAACACGCCCGCCAATGCGCTCGATATACGGCCAGATGCGGTATTCTTCCTCACTCAGCGGGCCAAGCTCAACATGGCCGCCTTCGCCGGGAACCGGAATCCACTTTCCGCAGGAGCGGATCATCGCACCAGCACCAAGGCCAGTACCCGGACCAACAACAAACTTGGTCGCATTCTGCTCAGCCACGCCGCCGCCCACCTGATCCAGATCGACTGGGGAAAGGGATGGCAAGGCAAGGGCCTGTGCTTCAAAGTCGTTGAGAAGAACCACCTGTTCCAGACCAAGCTCTTTGATGAGAGCGGGAGGCTCAATCACCCAGCTTGCATTGGTCAGGGCGATCCGGTCGCAGGAAACGGGAGCAGCAACAGCCAGCACCGCAGACCGTGGCGCAGCGTAGCCTTGTTCCAGAACTCCGGCACGAATGGCATCCTGAATGGTTGCATGCGCCTTCGTTCCTTCCTGACCACAAAGCTTGGTTGGCTCATTGGGGCCTTCTATCAACGCAAAGCGAGCATTCGTGCCGCCGATGTCAGCGACAAGGACCGGGTAGGGTAGGTTTCTTGTAAGCGGAGCAGAGTGCAGCATTTATAAGTTTGACTTTATTGTTGGCTGGAAATTTCTGGTGTCTGCGAGGAAGTGGAAAGTCCCGCTAAGCGTGCAGAGCGCAAAATGATGTCTGCTGTACTGCGGTTCAACGCCATTGGAATATCGTAGACCAGCGCCAGACGCATCAATGCTTTCACATCCACATCATGCGGCATTGGGGAGAGGGGGTCGACAAAGAAGAAAAGACCATCCAGCGCACGGTCAGCAATCATTGCGCCAATCTGCTGGTCACCACCAAGCGGGCCGCTTTTCATGCGTTCTACATCCAGAGATGGGCATGCATCCTGAACACGGCCACCCGTTGTCCCTGTCGCAAAGAGCTTATAGTCAGCGAGTTTGCTTTCGTGCAATTTGGCAAACGCGACCATTTCGTCTTTTTTTGCATCGTGGGCGATAAGGGCGAGAGTTCTACGCTCGGTCATTTGGGCTCCGTCAACACGTCGCTGGAGCGCATCCCTGAAAGGTGGTTCCGTTTTTCGGAGAGGGACACGCAGAAACAAAAACTTAGAGCTTGCCTGAAACTGTGCACGGCATGCTCTAAGTCTCTTGGGATTACTTATCCTTTAGCGCGTCTTGACAGGCTTTGAAAGAGTCAACTTGCGCCGTTTGTACCTGATATCTGAGCGGCGACAAACGGCAGCAGGTCATACACAGGTTTCCGAAACATTTCGGAGCCAGCAGCATCAGTCGAACAAAGAGCACATGACCATATCTCTGCGTGACTTGGCGCGGATGAATTTAGGTTTGTCATCGACAAGACCGGCAATCTCCAGCACAAGCTTCATGCGGATGGCATCACTGAAGCCTTCCTTGGAACGGACTGGAATCGAAAATGCCCCAGGCCCACCAATGACGCAGTCTTCATAGTAATGGTCCAGATGCAGCATGGATTGCCACGAAATGCTCTCTTCCTTCAGCATCAAAGGCAGACCGTTGACTGTCATACCCTGCGCGATCGCAGCATCACGCGCTTCGGTGACAGCACTGCCCTGATTGTTCGGACCATCACCGGAGATGTCGATGACCTGACGCATGCCGTTGTATTCGTTCGCGATGACCAGATTGACCGCCTGTGTCAGCGCGGAGGAGATGGAAGTGCGCTGTACACGGCGCAAAGGGGCCTCGGCAATCTTGCCTGCAAACTTACCCGCAGTTGCCTCGTCCGAAATAATGGTCCAGTCCGCAACAACAAAGTGCTCGTCCTTGCCACCCCATTCCATGTAGGCAACAGCAATGCGACCGATGGGGCCGTATTTGATCGCATCAAGCACCTCGTCAGATGTCAGTGCTGCAACATACCCTTCTCTTTGAATGCGCTGTTCCTCTGGATCCATACTTTGAGAAATGTCCACGGCCAGAACCAGTTCAAGGTCCACCTCCTTGGACATATCGAAGTTCAAAGATGCATGAGTATTGGAAGTTGCCAGGATGGGGGTAGAAAACAAGAAACCACCAAGTGCGAATGCGCCCGCAATCGCAGTGAGGGGTTTTGTGCACATGGGCCGCATTTTCAGCCTCCTTTTTTGCAAGGTTCAGGGTGTCCCGGTCACGGACCTCCCCGCCTCAATTTTTTTATTTTGCTGCAATCGACACTGAGCTAACGAAAACAGGTTACATCCATAGTATTCCCACGGTCATCCATGAATGTGGAAGACCATTCACTAGCATTGATATATATAGGGTTGTATTAAGCTGGCTCTGCGGAAAATAACTGTTTGATTTGCCAGTAAACGCAATCTGAAGATTTTGCGGCGACAAATGTTGTGCCAGTTAGTGCGTTGAAAATATTTTGTTTATTTTACAAATATTGAGAGTTGATCAAATGTTACATAAAGTTGATTAATTTCTTCATGATCGCTTTGCAACTTTGACCTGAGACGTGAGTCGTAACCTAAGTAATTTCCGCAAGTACTTGAATTGAAACTATTTGATTTTATTAGTATGGCAAAAACAGTGGTTTAGTTAGCTAGCAATAAGATTCTGCAAATCGCGCAGTTTATTTCCTTGACCTTCCGTTTCACCTAATGCAAATGTGTGGTTGAAATATTTCTCACGTGGTGAAGAAATATTCTTCTCTGATTTGGGGGAGTGCTCAGAAGCTCTGAAACTGAGCATTTCGGTAGGAAAATTGGGAATGGATTCTGGAGGTATTTCCAGAAAGCCATATAGGAATATAAGAGGCTAGACCATGAAGGCAGACGAATGGACCACATCTTTGGCCATTAGGGCCGCTTGGATGTCTTTCATTGGCCGAAGCACTCAGGGAGAGATTGCTGGCCGCCTTGGGGTTTCTCCTGCAAAAGTTCATCGCCTAATAGCACATGCTCAAAAAGAAGGCTTGATAAAATTTCATATCGAAGCCCGGCCTTCTGAATGCGTTGAATTAGAACAATTTCTCTGTAAGCGAATGAATCTGGAAAATTGCTTTATTGCTCCGGATCTTGGCAGCGGTGACGAAACAGACTCTTTCACGGCAGTTTCATCTTTTGCTGGCCAATACCTTCATTCACTTTTTACAACGAATCCACCTAAGCGCATTGGCGTAGGCATGGGGCGCACGCTCCAGTCCACCATCGAGGCGATGCCTCGTGTTCACCTTCCTGAGCTTGAGCTGCTGTCCGTATCCGGCTCGCTCACCCGTCGTCTTTCTGCCAACCCGTATGATGTTGTGCAGCAGCTATGTGCGAAGACAGGCGGTGAAGGTTTCTATCTTCCTGTTCCTTATATTGCTGAAACCAAAGCAGAAAGAGACACCTTTGTGTCTCAGGGCGCTGTTCAGGAGCTGCTCGCAAGAGCGAAGGCCGCAGAACTCTTCATCATCGGCATCGGGTCCGTTGAGAAGGAAGGCCACCTTGTACAACGCAAGCTGATTACCTCTGAAGAACGTGAAGAGCTGCTGGAAAGCGGCGCTTGTTCTGACGTGATGGGCCGCTTTGTCGACATTGACGGCAACGAAGTGGCCTGTTCTCTAAACGAAAAAGCAGTTGGATTGCACTTTGATGACGTCCGTAAGGCGCATGTTGTCGCGATCGTTGGCGGTTACCGCAAGGCGAAAGCAACACTGGCAGCATTGGCGACCGGCATCATCAAGGATCTGATCATCGATGAGGTTTTGGCCAGAGAACTCGCTGGCCTGCTGAAAGAGAACGAGCTCGAAGCAACGACATAAGTTGGGAGTCTGTTCTTCTTAAGGGAGAGTCCTTTCCGCTCTACGGGAAGATATAATAAGGAAGAAACCGTGAAAACCACAACAATCCTCGGTGCAGTTGCTTTAGCAGCAGTCATGACGACTGGAGCTATGGCAGAAACTTTCAAGCCCGCAGTCGTTTATGATTTCGGCGGTCGTAATGACCGGTCTTTCAATGAAGCAGCTTACAAAGGCGCGTTGCAGTTCGAAGAGCGCACAGGCATCAAGTTCCGCGATTTTGAGATCCAGAATCCATCCCAGCGTGAACAGGCTCTGCGTAACTTCGCGCGACGTGGTCTCGATCCAATCATCACGATTGGTTTCGCTCAGGCAGCTGCACTGGAGAAAGTTGCTAAGGAATTTCCTGACACGCACTTCGCAATCGTTGATTCTGTTGTAGACCTGCCAAACGTACGTTCCATTGTCTTCAAAGAAGGTGAAGGTTCATTCCTCGTTGGTCTTCTGGCTGCAATGTCAACTGAATCCGACACCATTGGTTTTGTTGGCGGTATGGACATTCCGCTGATCCGCAAGTTTGCATGTGGTTACAAGCAGGGCGCGAAATACGCGAAGCCTGACATTGAAATCATCGAAAACATGACCGGAACCACCGGCGCAGCATGGACTGACCCACTCAAGGGTGGTGAGCTTGCGCGTTCACAGTTCGCGCGTGGCGCAGATGTTGTGTTCCACGCAGCAGGTCTGACCGGCACTGGCGTTCTTCAGGCAGCAGCAGATGAAGGCAAGCTGGGCATTGGTGTGGATTCCAACCAGAACCACCTGCATCCGGGTTCTGTTCTGACTTCCATGATCAAAGCGGTAGATGTTGCTGTCGATAAGACGCTGACAGATGCTAAAGAAGGCAAGTGGACTTCAGGTGTTGAAGTTCTCGGCCTTGCTGAGAATGGTGTTTCCTGGTCTTACGACGAGTATAACAAGCCTCTCATCACAGCAGAAATGCAGTCTGCAGTTGAACAGGCAAAGATGGATATTATTTCTGGCAAAGTAGAAGTTCACGATTACATGGTGGATTCTTCCTGCCCGTTCTAATCTAATGAAAAGTGCCCGCACTATCTGGTGTGGGCATTTTCGCTTACGGTGGTTCTTCGGAACGACCACTCCTTCCAGACTTTCAGTCTTGAAGGGATTTATGAGGGACTTGCGCCCCTGTAGCCCGAGTAGAGTTTTCAGCCTTTGGGAGCGAAGGTTGAAGGGGAAACGAGGATAACTGCATTGGGATCTGTTCTCTGCTTCTCCTGGGGGTGGGGCAACGCTTTTGAAACGGTGTACTTCGAAAGCAAGAACGAGATTGATGCGCAAGTTATTGATTTGATAGACCAGAAAGGCCGGGCAACAGTGGCTGAAAGCAATGTACCTGCCATCGAGTTAATTGGCGTAAGTAAAAGTTTTGGGCCTGTTCAAGCAAACAAGGACATTGACCTTGTTGTAGGAAAAGGGTCCATTCACGGCATCATTGGGGAGAACGGAGCGGGCAAATCCACCTTGATGTCGATCCTCTACGGTTTTTACCATGCCGATAGCGGAACAATTAAGATCGATGACAAGACAACCACTATTCCTGATTCGAAGAGCGCGATTGCGCAGGGCATCGGTATGGTGCACCAGCATTTTATGCTCGTCGATCCATTCACAGTTCTAGAAAACGTTATTCTTGGCGCTGAGGGCGGCGCACTGTTGAAAGATGGTGTAGCAAACGCACGTCGCGAACTTAAGCGTTTGGCAGACGAATACGACATGACAATTGACCCTGACGCAGTCGTGGGTGAGTTGCCAGTTGGTTTGCAGCAGCGAGTAGAGATCCTGAAGGCTCTGTACCGCGGCGCAGACATTCTCATTCTTGATGAGCCGACTGGTGTTTTGACACCATCTGAGGCTGATCACCTCTTCCGCATTCTTCGCGTTCTTCGCGATCAGGGCAAAACAGTTCTGCTGATCACCCACAAACTGCGTGAGATCATGGATGTGACCGATACGGTCTCCGTGATGCGTCGTGGTGAAATGGTGGCCTCTCGCAAAACTGCAGAAACCTCCATGGAAGAACTGGCTGAACTTATGGTTGGCCGCAGTGTTCTCTTGGAAGTTGACAAGCCTGAAGTCGAAGTTGGCAAGCCTCTCCTCAAAGTGGAAGGCCTCAACGTTAGGGACGATCGCGGCGTGCTACGTGTGAAGGATGTGTCCTTCGAAGTGCGTGCAGGTGAAGTTCTTGGTATCGCAGGCGTTTCCGGTAACGGTCAGTCTGAGCTCCTCGCAGCTCTTTCCGGCATCACCCGCGCCGAAAGCGGCAAGATGGAGCTGTCAGGCGAGACGCTGGACCTCTCAGCGCCACATAATGCAGCTGAAATGCGCACCAAGGGAATGAGCCACGTACCTGAAGATCGCCACCGGATGGGGCTGGTCAACAAGTTCGCAGAGTATGAGAACTCCATTCTCGGCTACCATCGCGAACCGAAGTACTCAAAAGGTATGTTCCTCAATAAAGATGCGATCCGTAAGGAAGCTAAGGAACGCATCGAGAAGTACGACATTCGCCCTCCAACCACCGAAATGACAGCTGCAAAGTTCTCTGGCGGTAACCAGCAGAAAATCGTTCTGGCACGTGAAATTGAGTGTAACCCGGACGTTCTTCTGATCGGTCAGCCGACACGCGGTGTTGATATTGGTGCGATTGAGTACATCCACAACCGGATCATGGACATGCGCGCGCAGGGCAAAGCTGTCCTTCTTGTATCCGTGGAGCTTGAAGAAATTCGTTCACTCTCCGACCGCATCATTGTCATGTTTGATGGCAACGTGGTTGGTGAACGCGGGCCAGAAGCAACAGAGCAGGATCTTGGTCTTCTCATGGCTGGTGTCAATCAAGAGGCAGCAGAATGATCATGAACTCCCTGTTTAACAACAAAATTTGCTTTGACCTGACATTTGGGGGAACACAGAAATGAGTAAGGGGCAACTTCCTCGTTGGGTTGACTACGGTGTTTTACCGGCCCTCAACCTGCTCGCGGCATTTATCATCTCTGGCTTGGTCGTTGTAGTAATTGGCGAAGATCCGTTCGAAGCCGTTAAATGGCTCGTTTGGGGTGCTTTGGGGTACGGTGAAGGCTTTGGCTATACACTGTACTACGCAACAAACTTTATCTTTACCGGTCTGGCTGTGGCAGTCGCCTTCCATGCTGGTCTGTTTAACATTGGTGGTGAAGGTCAGGCCTATGTCGGCGGTCTGGGTATCGCTCTGGTCTGCCTCGCCATGGACCGCTTTGTGCCATGGTGGGTGACGTTCCCATTCGCGATTATCGGTGGTGCCGTATTCGGTGCAGCCTGGGCATTCATTCCGGGCTACCTGCAGGCTAAGCGCGGCTCTCACATCGTTATTACGACGATCATGTTCAACTTCATCGCATCCGCGTTGATGGTGTACCTGCTGTCTAACATCCTGATCCCTCAGGGTACGATGTCCCCATCCTCTCGCAACTTCGAGGCTGGCGGTCAGCTTCCGCTGCTCAGAAACGTCTTCTCAAGCTTCGACTTCGGTCAGTCTCCTGTGAACCTGGCGTTCTTCCTCGCTCTTGCTGTTTGCGTGGTGGTCTGGCTTCTGATCTGGCACACCAAGCTTGGCTATGAAATCCGCAGCTTCGGTGCAAACCCGGATGCAGCAGCCTACGCTGGCATCTCCCCGGTTCGCATTACTGTTGTAACCATGCTGATTTCCGGTGCTCTTGCTGGCTTGATGGGCATCAACGTTGTGATGGGTGAGCAGACACGCTTGCTTCTCGACTTCGCAGGTGGTGCAGGCTTCGTTGGTATCGCGGTAGCGCTGATGGGACGAGGGCATCCGATCGGGATTATTCTCGCCTCCATGCTCTTTGGTTTGCTCTATCAGGGCGGCGCAGAGCTGGCGTTCGAAATCCCAACAATCTCACGCGACATGATCGTGGTCATTCAGGCCCTGGTTATTCTCTTCGCTGGTGCTCTTGAGCATATGTTCCGCCCAGCAGTCGTAGCGTTCTTCGATCGCTTCTCATCAAACACAGCAGAAGCATAGGGAGACGGACATGTTAGACACAATCATTCTCGTTCTCGACAGCACATTCCGCCTGTCAACTCCTCTTCTGTTTGCGTGCCTTGCTGGCCTGTTTTCAGAGCGTTCCGGTATCGTTGATATCGGTCTGGAAGGTAAGATCCTCGGCGCAGCTTTTGCTGCCGCTGCCGCAGCCTACGTCTTCCAGAGCCCGTGGATCGGCCTTCTGGCGGGTATCATGGTTTCCGTTATGCTGGCATTGGTGCACGGTTACGCATCTATCAGCCAGCGCGGCAACCAGGTGGTTTCCGGTGTGGCGATCAACTTCCTTGCAGCTGGTCTGACCGTATTGCTGGGTCAGGCATGGTTCTCTCAAGGTGGACGAACACCGGCTCTGTCTCCGGCAACCCGCTTTGAAAGCCTCACGCTGCCATTCGCCGACACTCTGGCAAACGTGCCTGTGCTAGGTCCGATCTATGCTAATCTGATCTCCGGTCACAACATTCTGGTTTATGCATCTTTCGCTGCCGTACCGTTGACCTGGTGGATCATTTTCAGAACCCGCTTTGGTCTGCGTCTTCGTGCAGTAGGCGAGAACCCTTCCGCAGCTGATACAGCAGGTCTATCAGTAACACTGCTACGTTACCGTGCGACAATCATTTGTGGTATTCTCTGCGGGTTCTCTGGTGCTTACCTGTCTGTTGCTCAGGGCGCCGGATTTATTAAAGATATGAGTGCGGGCAAGGGCTTTATTGCTCTGGCAGCTCTTATCTTTGCAAAGTGGAAGCCAGTGAACGCCATGTTCACATGCCTTCTCTTTGGTTTCCTAGATGCATTGGCAATCCGTCTTCAGGGCCAGGAAATTCCTGGAATTGGTGAAGTGCCTGTTCAGGTCTTCCAGGCTCTGCCTTACGTGCTGACTGTGGTTCTTCTTGCCGGCTTTATCGGTCGCGCAATCCCACCGAAAGCATCTGGTATCCCATATGTTAAAGAGCGTACATAAGGACAATAATAATGAGCGCATTTGACAAGCTTTTTGAAGAAGCAAAGGCGGCACGAGAAACCGCCTATGCGCCATACTCCAACTTCAAGGTGGGCGCTGCATTGCTCACCACTGATGGCAAAGTCGTCTCCGGGTGTAACGTCGAAAACGGCGCCTACCCGGAAGGCACCTGTGCTGAAGGCGGAGCAATCGCGGCAATGATCCGTGGGGGCTCCACCAAGATCAATGAGGTTGTAGTGCTGGCAGACGCCGCGCTGTGCACACCATGCGGTGGGTGTCGTCAAAAACTTTCTGAATTTGCAAGCAACAAGCAGATCAAAATCCATGTAGCCAACCTCGAAGGTCTGCGTAAAACCTTCACCATGGAAGAACTGCTGCCTGCTGGCTTTGAATTGAATGAACAGATTGAGGATTGATTATGAGCGGATTTGGTAAGGAATCAGCGGAAATTGTACGCGCTGCTCGCCCAGGTGATTATAAAGTTGGGATGATCCTCGGTTCTGGTCTGGGTTCTCTGGCTGACGAAGTGGAAGACGCGGTTCGCGTGTCTTACAACCGTCTCACCGGTTTCCCTGTTTCTTCTGTTACCGCGCACGCAAGTGAACTGGTTGCAGGCACTCTGGAAGGTGTCCCGGTTGTTATTCTGTCCGGTCGTGCACACTACTATGAGAGCGGCAACCCATCCGTGATGCGCACTCCGCTTGAGACCCTCAAAGCACTTGGCTGTGACACAATCGTTGCAACCAACGCTGCAGGCTCCCTGCGTGAAAATATCAAGCCGGGTTCTCCAATGCTGATCAATGACCACATCAACTGGTCTGGTCTGAACCCGCTCATCGGCGAAGAAGACGAGAGCCGTTTCCTCGATCTTTCCTCCGCATACGACCCAGAGCTTCGTGAGCAGCTCAAAAAAGCAGCTGCTGAAACTGGTGAAGACCTCGAAGAGGGCGTCTACATGTGGTTCTCCGGCCCGTCTTTCGAGACACCGGCAGAAATTCGCATGTCTCAGGTGCTCGGTGCTGATGCCGTTGGCATGTCCACTGTACCGGAAGTGATTATGTCTCGCTTCCTCGGCATGCGCGTCGCAGCAATCTCCACCATCACCAATATGGGAGCTGGCCTACAAGCCCACGGCCTCTCTCATGATGAAACCAAGGAAATGGCCCCGCTCGGAGCGGCCAAGATCAAAAAGATTTTGCGTGCCTTCCTCAAAAACATGGCTTGAAGGAAACTGGCAAAATGACCGAAGCATCAACAAAAGAAATAGCAAAGCGTGCTCTAGGACTTATCGATCTTACCAACCTGAATGATGACTGCACTGCAGAAGATGTAGCAGCACTTATTGAGCGCTCAACTACACCTTACGGTCACACTGCAGCCATCTGCATCTGGCCTCGCTTTGTAAAGCAGGCTGCTGAGCTTCTGAAGAACTCTCCAGTTCGCATCGCGACTGTTGTGAACTTCCCTGCTGGTGGTGAAGACACTGCAGCAGTGATTGAAGAAACCAAAAAGGCTGTTGCTGACGGCGCGGACGAAGTTGATCTCGTCATGCCATATCGCGCATTCGCAGAAGGCCGTCGTGGTTTCGCTGAAGATCAGATCAAACAGGTTCGTGGCGCAATTCCTGCTCCAGCACAGCTCAAGGTTATCCTTGAAACCGGTGAGCTGAAGGATCCTCGTTTGATCCACCTGGCTTCTGAAATTGCAATTGCACAGGGCGCAGACTTCATCAAAACCTCAACAGGTAAAGTGGAAGTCAACGCAACTCTCGAAGCTGCGGAAATCATGCTCAACGTGCTGCGTGAAACTTCCAAGGAAGATCACCGTGTTGTTGGCTTCAAGCCAGCCGGTGGTGTGCGCACTGTAGAAGAAGCAGCTGAATACCTGAAACTGGCTGACGACTTGATGGGCAGCAACTGGGTATCCTCAGCAACGTTCCGTTTCGGCGCAAGTGGCCTGCTTGATGCAGTGCTCGCTGGCATCGAAGGCCGTGATAACGACACTAAAGAGACCTACTGATATGCTTCCTCAAGAAATCGTTCGTAAGAAACGTGAAGGCGAAGTCCTGACAGCTGAAGAAATTCAGTTCTTTGTAAAGGGCATCACTGATAACAGCGTAACCGAAGGACAGGTTGCTGCTCTGGCAATGGCCGTGTTCTTCCAGGGTCTCAGTGTTGACGAGCGTGTTGCTCTGACACTCGGAATGCGTGACAGCGGTGACGTTCTTGACTGGTCCGACATCGGCGCGCCAGTCGTTGACAAGCACTCCACGGGTGGTGTTGGCGACAACGTTTCTCTGATGCTTGCACCTGCACTTGCTGCAAACGGTGCTGCTGTTCCAATGATCTCCGGTCGCGGCCTCGGCCACACCGGCGGTACTCTGGACAAGCTGGAAACCATTCCAGGCTACTCCGCAAAACCATCCAATGAACTGTTCCGCAAGGTTGTTCGTGAAGTTGGTTGTGCGATCATCGGCCAGACTGGTGACCTCGCACCTGCTGACAAGCGCTTCTACGGTATTCGTGACGTGACCGCGACTGTTGAGAGTATTGATCTCATCACCGCGTCCATCCTGTCCAAGAAGCTGGCGGCTGGCCTTGAAACTCTGGTTCTCGACGTTAAGTGGGGCACTGGCGCATTCATGGCGAACTACGAAGACGCGAAAGCTCTGGCAGAAAGCCTCGTTCTTGTTGCAAACGGTGCAGGTCTTAAAACCACCGCATTGCTCACAGATATGAACGAGTCTCTGGCATCTGCAGCTGGTAACGCGATCGAAGTTCAGAACGCTGTAGACTTCCTGAAAGGCACCCACGTTGACAATCGTCTGTGGGATGTGACCGTTGCAATTGGTGCAGAAGGTCTTGCCAACTCAGGTCTTGCTGACAGCGTTGATGACGGTAAGAAGAAGATGGAAGAAGCCTTCACCTCTGGTAAGGCAGCTGAACTCTTCGGCAAGATGGTCGGCGAACTCGGCGGTCCAAACGACTTCATGGAGAAGCCAGAAGCATACCTTGCAAAGGCTCCGATCCAGCGCGCAATTCATGTGCCAGAAGCATCTTTGGTGACTGGTGTTGATGCACGTGCAGTTGGTCTCGCAGTTGTTGAACTTGGTGGTGGTCGTCGTGCCGCAGCGGACGAAATCGATCCTGCTGTTGGTCTCACAGACATTGCTGGTGTTGGCACGTCCGTAGACAGCGAAACTCCAATCGCCGTCATCCACGCACACACCGAAGATCAGGTAGAGCGTGCAGAGAAAGTTCTGCGTGATGCTTACACCTTCGGTTCTGCAGCGGACGTTAAAGAGTTCGACACAATCCGTGACCGTATTGCGCCTTAATCTGCGCAGCAATAATTAACTGGCAGGACAGCCTCTCACCTCTTTTGAGCAGACAATTATCTGATTGAGAGCTGTCCTCCAAAAACTAAGGAAACGCGAATGCCACGCGCAATTATGTGTGTACTCGACAGCTTCGGTATCGGCGCAGCCGACGACGCTGACAAGTTTGGCGATGTCGGCTCCGACACCCTTGGTCACATTGCCGATGCATGTGCAGAAGGTAAAGGCGATAAAGAAGGTCTGCGCAGCGGTCCTCTCTCCTTGCCAAACATGGATCGTCTTGGACTGGGTGCTGCCGCTCGTGCATCCACTGGTAAAGACATTAAAGGCCTGGATTTCTCCGGCACGCCAGAATCCCATTGGGGTTTTGCTGCTGAAGTTTCCAACGGCAAAGACACACCATCCGGTCACTGGGAAATTGCTGGCGTACCAGTCATATTCGACTGGGGCTACTTCCCGGATGAAAACCCGTCATTCCCTGCTGAGTTGATCGAAAAGATCATCGAAGTTGGTGAACTGCCGGGCGTTCTGTGTCTGACGCATGGTTCTGGCACTGTTGTCATCGAGGAATTCGGTGAAGAGCACGTCAAGACCGGCAAGCCAATCATCTACACCTCTGCAGACAGTGTTCTTCAGATCGCTGCACACGAAGAGAGCTTTGGCCTTGAGCGCCTGCTGGATCTCTGCGTGAAATGCCGCACGCTGGTAGACGAATACAACATCGGTCGTGTGATTGCCCGTCCGTTTGAGGGTTCTGCTGAAGCAGGCTTCGAACGGACTGCAAACCGTCGCGACTACTCCGTTCTGCCACCGGCTCCAACTGTTCTGGATCGTCTGGAAGATGCTGGCCGCCAGGTGATTGCTGTCGGTAAGATCTCCGACATCTACGCAGCACAGGGCATCACCAAACTGCTGAAGGGTGCTGGCAACGATCAGCTCTTTGACCGCACGTTGGAAGCAATGGATCTGGCGAAAGACGGAGACCTTGTGTTCTCCAACTTCGTTGACTTCGACATGCTCTACGGCCACCGCCGTGACGTGCCGGGTTATGCCGCAGCTCTGGAGCATTTCGACAAGCGTCTGCCAGAGATGATCGAAAAGATGAACGACGGCGACCTGCTCATTCTGACTGCCGACCACGGTTGTGACCCAACCTGGAAAGGCACTGACCATACACGTGAGCATGTTCCTGTACTGGCTCTGGTGAAAGGCGAGAAGGGTTCCAACATCGGAAAACGCCCGACTTTCGCTGATATGGGCGAGTCCGTTGCCAAACATCTTGGAATTTCAGCTGGCGAAAACGGAAATAGTTTTCTGTAGATCCAGTAGGAAATTTTGAAAATAAGCCGGGCAAGCATTGTTTGCCCGGTTTAGTGTACCGCGATATATTTCTGAATTGCCTATGATTTGCAATTGTTAGAGTGCGTTCCGTTTGTTTGGACACAATCAAACGGCAAGAATTCACTCCAATAAAAATGTTAGAGCATGATGCGTGACTTTAAAGGAACGCGGCATGCTCTGAGGATGCTGGGAGAGGCATCCGTCGTGTTACATGAGAGGGGAATGCAGCATGCAGGCTCGCACGTTTACTGCACAGCAAGATGGAAGCTTAACGCCTGAGATGAAGCAGGCATTTGAAGAGGACGGCTTCCTCGTTCTTGAAGGATTTGCATCGCCGGAAGAGTGCGATCAGTTGAAAGCACGCATGGCTCACATGATTGACGAGTTTGACCCGTCAACAGTCGCGTCCGTGTTCGAGACCAATGCGCAGACGCATGCGAAGGACGCTTATTTCCGTGAAAGCGGTGATAAAATCCGTTTCTTCTTCGAGGCAGAAGCATTTGACGAAAATGGTGCTCTGACCAAAGACAAACATCAGGCACTGAACAAAGTCGGCCATGCCCTGCATGACTATGACCCTGTGTTTGAACAGTTTTCACGTTCCCCGAAAATGGAACGCGTTGCCAAAGATATCGGACTGACAGAGCCACTGCTTGCTCAGTCCATGTACATCTTCAAACCGCCTCACATCGGCGGAGAAGTAAACAACCATCAGGACTCCACATTCCTCCACACAGCGCCGTTGACCTGCACAGGCTTCTGGTTCGCTTTGGAAGATGCGGATGAAACCAACGGTGGTTTGTATGGCGTTCCAGGTGGTCACCAAGGACCGCTTCGCAAACGCTTCCATTACAACGGCGAGGGCCTTGTGATGGAGACCCTAGACGAAACCCCACTCGAAAAATCTGCAGATGATGCGGCGCCACTTGTTGCCCCGAAAGGGACGCTTGTTATCCTTCATGGACTTGTGCCGCACAAATCTGCTCCGAACCGTTCTGATAAGTCCCGCCATGCCTATGCAGTACATATGGTAGATGGAACTGCAAAATGGTCGGATGACAACTGGATTGTTCGGGCTAAAGACAAGCCAATGCACGGATTTTAAGAAATGAGATCAAAGCAGAACGTGGTGCCACGTGCCGAACTGCACTGCCACATTGAAGGTGCAGCACCTCCAACGCTCGTAAGAAAGCTGGCAGAGCGCTATGATGTAGATCTGGGTGATCTGTTCGACACCAACGGAGCCTACAGCTGGCATGACTTTACCACCTTTATTCAGCAGTACGATGTTGCAGCATCTCTGTTCCGCCGCCCGGGCGACTATGCAGAACTGGCTGAAACCTACTACAAGATGCTGGCAGCTGAAGGCGTGATCTATGCGGAAGTATTTATCTCTCCTGATCATGCAATCAAAGCAGGCCTGAGCTACAACTCCTATCTGGAAGGCCTCATAGCCGGTCTGGAACGCGCGAAAGCAGACACAGGCATCGAAGGTCGTCTGGTTCCACTCGGCGTGCGTCATGAAGGCGCTGAGTCCGTTGAAGGCGCAGTTAAAGCTGTCATCGACAACCCACACCCAATGGTAACAGGCTTCGGTCTGGCTGGTGACGAGCGCATTGGCCCGGCAAAGGACTTCGAAAAAGCCTTTGCTATGGCCCGTGAAGCTGGTCTCGGCCTCACAGCCCATGCTGGTGAGTTCGGTGGTGCTGAAAGCGTGCGTGATGCACTGGATTATCTGAAGATCACCCGTATTGGTCATGGTGTGCGTGCCGTAGAAGACGACGCGCTGGTTCAGCGTCTGGTGGATGAGGAAATTACCCTTGAGGTGTGTCCACATTCCAACATTGCACTCGGTGTCTACTCAAACCTACGCTTCCACCCGGTAAACATGCTGCGTCAGGCAGGTGTGCGTATCACCCTCAACTCCGATGATCCGCCATTCTTCCACACAACGCTTGGCCACGAGTATGTTGAAACATCTCGTGTGTTTGGCTGGACGCGTGACATCCAGAAATCCATCACAAAGAATGCGCTGGAAGCGGCGTTTGTTGATGAGGAAACCCGTGCTGTTCTTCTAAAGCGTTTGGACACTTTAACTGAAGAAGCATGAGTTTTTGCTTGAGTTGAGTGTGCATAAGCAGGAAAACTGGCATAGCCGGGTTTCTTATGCTCAAAACCTCAGAGCATAGATTGCAAAAAGCCCGTACCTTCATAAAAAGGTGCGGGCTTTATAGCGTAGATCACTGGGGCATTTTAAGCTTCGGGGCAGACGTTGCATAAGGCCCACTCCGGCAAACCAGAAATACGAGTGCTTTACAGGCCTCACTAGGCAAAACGATAGGAACCGACGAAGATGGAGATGCAAGCATCGCAGGCTTTGTCCTTGCTCAACGCAAAAGCAGTCCGTGAACGCTCACATATGCTTTTGGAGCTGGGATTGCAGGGCGAACTTGAGCATTTTGCTGTTGATCTGTCTCACCTTGCAGAAGCTGCCCGCAGAACACTCGCTGCGACCGACAACACCTATCCAGATCGGCAAATTCCGTTTCATGCCCGCTGGCGCCAGTTTGAGACCGGTGGCATAGACCGTTGGGGAATGCTGGCTGGTGCACGACGCTTTTCTGATGTGCAGGGCATGGGTCGTGCAGCCTGCGATCTGGCAATTGTTTCTGCGCTGCTGGATGCTGCCGCTGGTGAACACTGGACGTATCGCGAAGCAATCACCAACGAAACCTTCAAACATTCTGAAGGACTGGCGATTGGTTCACTGGCCATGTTCTCGGCTGGTTTCTTTTCTCACGAGCCGCTGGACCCGCTCAGGGCAGATGCCATCACCTTGTTCCGTCTGGACAAGGATGAACTCGCAGAAGGCTTACAAATCACAGAGAAGAACCAGCTCATCGGGCTGGATGGGCGACTGTCTTTGCTGAACCGTCTGGGAGAGGCTGTTTCTCTTCGTGATGATCTGTTTGGTAAAGAAGATGAGCCACGTCCGGGCGGTCTCTTTGATATCCTCTATGAGGAAGGGCAAAAGGGCCCTCTGGATGCAGAACGTATTCTGGAGCTGGTTCTGGACGGATTAGGGCCGATCTGGCCCAATCGTGAGCAGATTGACGGTGTGATCCTCGGGGACACATGGCGTCATTCCAAAGTCACAACTCAGGACAAAACCACCAATCTTGTCCCTCTTCACAAACTTTCTCAATGGATTGCTTATTCTTTAGTTGAACCTCTGTCGTGGGCTGGTATTGAGATGACAAACATTGATGGTTTGACTGGCCTTGCTGAGCATCGCAATGGCGGATTGTTTTTGGACACGGGCGTGCTGCGCCTGAAAGATCAAAAGCAGTTCCTGAACAAACACGAAGTAAGCAGCGAGCTGGTTGTTGAATGGAGAGCGCTCACGATCGCTCTTCTCGATAAGCTCGCGGATTGGATTCGGGCAGATTTGTCTGTCTCCCGGGACCAGCTTCCACTGGCATGTGTGCTGGAAGGTGGGTCTTGGGCTGCAGGACGACAAATTGCCCTTGAAAAACGAGGTGATGGATCTCCACCCCTGATGATTATCAGTGATGGAACCGTTTTTTGATCTATAACCTTTCGTCAATTGCACCTGAGAATATCAGGTGCCTAACTAAGACACGCACTGCCATGTACATGCTGACAAAAGGCAGCTGCATATAAAAGACCCGACTGGGTTGAAAAAGAGGAACACGATGTCCGGCGCAACCGTAATCGCACACCCGCTGGTCCAGCATAAGCTGACCCACATGCGGAGAAAAACAACCCCGACGCAGGACTTCCGCCGCTTGCTGCGCGAAATCTCTTTGTTGCTGTGCTACGAAGTAACACGCGACCTGAAGATGACCACCCAGTCCATCGAGACACCAGTTGCTGAAATGGATGCACCGGTTCTGGCTGGTAAAAAGCTTTGCTTCGCCTCCATCCTGCGTGCTGGTAACGGCCTGCTGGAAGGCATGCTTGAGCTGATCCCGTCTGCGCGCGTTGCGCATATCGGTCTCTACCGCGATCCTAAGACCCTTGAAGCCGTTGAATACTACTTCAAAGCGCCTCAGGAGCTGGAAGAGCGTCTGGTGATCGTTGTTGACCCAATGCTGGCAACTGCAAACTCTGCGATTTCTGCTGTAGACCGCCTGAAGAAGCGCGGCGCAAAGAACATGGTGTTCGTTTGCTTGCTGGCTGCTCCTGAAGGTGTTGCGCGCTTCAACGAAGCACATCCTGACGTGCCAATCTACACCGCCTCCATCGATGAAAAGCTCAACGAAAAGGGCTACATCATCCCGGGTCTCGGTGATGCTGGTGACCGGATGTACGGTACAAAATAAACTTTCTTGGTTTAGAAGCGTCAGGCATCAGGTCTGGCGCTTTTTTCTTGAAGGCATCCTCAAGAAATACAGACAGAAATACCGGAGACGATACGCATCTCAAAACTGTGTATTCGTCCTTTATGAGGTGTAGACCGTGTTGTAAGGTCATGCGCGCAAGGGGATGATGGAATGCCTAATAAAGCTCGTACCCGTTTGAAGGTTTGCTGTATTTCAACATCGGGTGAAGCAGCCACCGCTGTTGCTTGCGGCGCCGATGCTGTCGGTCTTGTTGCCCACATGCCGTCCGGTCCCGGTGTGATCGAAGATGACCTCATTCTCAATATTGCCCGGCAAGTCCCACCAGCTGTAGCAACCTGGCTCCTCACATCACGTACCACTGCAAAAGACATCGTCGAGCATGTGCTCACATGCGGCACCAACACGGTTCAAATTGTCAAACCAATTGATCCGGGCGAATATCAGGAACTGCGCTTGGACCTGCCCGCCTGCACACGCATCGTGCAAGTTGTTCATGTCGAAGACGAGTATTCCTTTGAAATCGCACAGGAATATAGCCGCGTTTCAGATGCGGTTCTGCTCGATTCAGGTCGCCCTTCAGAAAATGAACTCGGCGGAACAGGCCGAACGCACAACTGGGATCTAAGCCGCCATATTGTCGAGAAACTCGATATTCCGGTATTCCTTGCCGGTGGGCTAACCCCTCAGAACATCATCGAAGCAGTTGAGACTGTAAAACCCTACGGCGTAGATGTTTGCAGTGGCGTACGTGTGAATGGTCGCCTCAACCGAACTCGATTGTCAGAATTTGCTGCGGCAATCGCCTGTACCTGAGTTCTAGGTAGATCTCCGGAAATCTTAGGTTTTTAATTAGAATTCTTGCCTTTTTCTTCGGCTCGGCTGTATACCTATGAAAAGTAATGGGCAAAACACTGAGTGATCTCTGAACACGGCGAAAAACCGGGATGTTGTGGTGCCCAGAAGATGTGGGGGCGCACGTGCAACGTTATATCTGGGTCATGGTTGTCGTCATTTGTGTCGCGTTGATCGTGCCCAAGGTGCTCGAAGAGCGCTTGCTGGGCGTCGTTGAGGTGCACGAATCTCAGAGTGTAAACGAGCCTCAGAAAACCGCAAAACGCATCACCAGAATCCGCAAGTCTCCCAACGGCCACTTCATGGCGACCATCAAAATCAATGGTCACAAGACCTCAGCTCTGATTGATACGGGTGCAAGTTTGCTCGCCATACCTTACAGCATCGCACGTAAGGCTGGCATAAGGGTGCGCAACGAAGATTTCACCGTCGAAGTGCGCACAGCAAACGGCATCACATCGGGGGCATCAGCCTCTATTTCAAATCTCTATCTGGGTTCAATTCATATACGCAACGTTAAAAGCCTAATCCTTAAAGATGAAGCGCTCTCACAGGTGCTTTTAGGGATGTCTGCGTTGAACAGGCTTGGCAAAATCACGCTCGGCAACAAAGAACTCGTGATCGCGCCAAGATAACCAAAAAAATAAACCCTGCTTTCTGCTGCTCTTAGACTGGCGGTATCCTTTTGTCTTGCTTGTACTAATTCTCGTTTCATAGGAGGTTGGTATGGAATGAATGACCTGAGGGGAGGCAGGTCTGCAATGGAAAGGGAAAGCAGTGGCTATTCGTGATTTCGGTGAACTGGAAAACCGGGAAATTGTCAAAGAAGTGACACTGCATGGCGGCAACCTCACCGCAAGCATCCTCACCTATGGCGCCACAGTTCGCAGACTGCAACTGGGAGATCGCGACCTGACGCTCGGCTTTGACAATCTGCGCGACTATGAACTGCACTCCCCGCACATGGGCGCGACTGCAGGCCGCTGCGCCAACCGCATCGCAAGCGGTTGTTTCTCAATTGGCTCTGAAGAATTTCAGCTCTCTGTGAATGAAGGCGGACGACATCACCTGCACGGCGGGCACAAAGGCTTTGCTCATCGGATCTGGACCATTGAAGAAGCCAGCGAGGACAGCGTTTTACTCTCTTTGGAATCTCCGGATGGCGAAGAGGGGTACCCGGGCACAGTCCAGATCACCTGCCGTTATACCCTGACCAAAGATAACACGTTGCGCATTGAGTTTTCCGGCACCACAGACAAGCCAACCCTGCTGAATCCGGCGCATCATAGCTACTTCAATCTGGGCGATCATGAGGATGTTACCAGGCATCAGATCATGATTCCTGCGCGCTCTTACCTCCCTGTTTCTGATCAGCTGATCCCGACTGGTGAAATCGTTGATGTCGCGGGAACACCCTATGATTTCCGTGAGATGCGCGAGATTGCCGACGCACAGGATTCACGCTTCGATAACAATTTCTGCCTCAGGCAGTTCCGTCTGAAAAAGCCTGAGCTATCCGCTGTGGTGTTTGAACCTGAGACCGAGCTCAAGATGGAAGTCTGGTCAACAGAGCCCGGCATCCAGTTCTATGACGGCAGTTCCCTCAATACCCCGGTTCCGGGCTTTGGCGGCAAAATGTATGGCCCAAGAGCAGGCCTGTGTCTGGAACCTCAATGCTGGCCAGACAGCCCAAACCACGAAGAATTTGCGTGTTCCACGCTTCAACCCACTGAGCACTACCTACAAGTAACCGAGTACCGTTTCATCTGATGTGCAAAGGAGAGACAGCACATCAGTTGTTGTAAAGGACGATAACAGTGAAGACCATTTTCTCACCTGATCAGCTGTTGCATGCCCCGACCAAAGAAATCTCTGATGGGCAGTTGGTTCCTGCCAATGAGATCCCGTCTCGTGCCGAAATTGTTCTTGCGCACCTCAAAAAAGCGCAGTTCGGTGAGGTGCTTACACCAAATGAGTTTTCTCTGGACCCAATCCTCAAGGTACATGATGCAGATTATGTCACCTTTCTGCAGGATTTCTGGAAGCTTTGGCTGGCAGAAGGGCGCACAGTAGAAGAGGTCTTCCCGTTCGTCTGGCCCGTACATGGTCTCAGACATGACATTGTGCCCGATCACATTGACGGCAAGCTCGGTTTCTACTCGTTCGATGCTGGCTCGCCCATGGGCGAACACACATGGGTCGCAGCGCGCAAAAGTGCGGAAACCGCTCTGACAGGGGCGGAGTTGATCCTGTCAGGTGATAACTCCGCCTTCGCACTCTGTCGTCCTCCGGGGCACCACGCACACCGTCGCCTTTATGGTGGCTATTGCTTCCTGAACAATGCAGCGATTGCCGCGCAATACCTACGAGATCAGGGCGTTGCCAAGGTCACGGTCTTCGACGTGGATTACCACCATGGCAACGGTACTCAGGCAATCTTCTATGACCGCGCTGACGTGCAGTTCCTCTCCATCCATGCAGACCCGAAGGTTGAGTTCCCTTATTATCTCGGCCATGCGAATGAGCGGGGCTTGAAAGAGGGCGCAGGGTACAATCACAATTATCCTCTGCCACACGGCACTGCATGGGCTCAGTGGGAGGAGGCGATGGAAGATGCCTGCCACTCCATCGAGAAGTTCGCACCAGATGTCATCATAGTCTCTCTGGGCATGGATCCATACGAGAATGATCCGATCTCTCAGTTCAAGCTGAAGACGGATGATTTCACAAAAATCGGTGCCCGCATTGCCAAACTAGGTAAGCCAACATTGTTTGTGATGGAGGGCGGATACGCTGTTGGGGATCTGGGCATCAATTGCACCAAAGCGTTAAGCGGATATCTCGATACTGTGAAGGTTGGCTCCTGATCAGCTAACACGCTCAGAAACCTATGTTTTATGTGGTGTCGGGGAAAGATCTTTCCCGCCACTTGTGTCTTGCCGCAATGCCCCTCTTGAAAGCGGCCCACAATATGCGTACATCCTTGCGAACTGAAATTTCTTAAAGCGTATTCCCGTAAGGTGGGGAACGGTTTACGGATAACAACACGCGAGACCACGAGGGATTAAAGCAGCACAGCCAGTCTGACGAAAGGCGGCTGCTTTAAGTGATCAAAGAATGCCAGAGCAAAATCTAAGAAAAACAAGCCTTCTGTGGTTATTTTGCAATCCGTTTGGACGCATCTCCAAAGGCGTCTACTGGCTGGCAACGGCACTGATCTTCTGTGTTTTATCCATTGCAGTGAATGTTGCCACAAGTTCGCTTGCCGACACCTATATCGAAAACGGAACATCAGATCTCACATTGGCACAAGCCTACAGTGACCTGCTGACTACAAATCCGTTGCTGTACCCCTTGCTGCTTATTGCAAACTTTATGGTGTTCATGCTGGTGATCAAACGGTTACAGGACCGTGGTGTCACTGGTTTCGTTGCACTGACACTCTTCTTGCCATTCCTGAATCTTCTCGTGCCAATCATTGTTGGTTTCCTCAAGAGCCAGGAAGGCCCGAACAAATACGGTCCGGCATCCAACACCCGCCCATTACAACGCAAAAAATAAGCGTTTATGTTGAGATTTTGCGTTGCTATGTGCCAGTGAAAATCACGAAGTGCTGGCAACTCGTGATTGACCATCAGGCACAGCACAGCTAAATCTCGAGGCATGACTGATACGCTTTCTCCTGCGGTACAGATCTGCCGCGACCTAATCCGCTGTCCAAGTGTCACCCCAGCTGAGGGTGGTGCTCTCACCACGCTTGAAAAGCTGCTCGCTGACGCTGGTTTCAACGTCTCCCGTGTGATGTTCTCCGACGAGAACACACCCGACATCGAGAACCTGTTTGCAACCATCGGCTCTGGCAATCCACACTTCGTGTTTGCAGGCCACACTGATGTTGTGCCAGTCGGAGATGAAGCAGCCTGGACTCACGGTCCGTTCGACGGCACCATCGCAGATAGCATGCTTCATGGCCGCGGAACCGCAGATATGAAAGGCGGCGTAGCAGCGTTTGCCGCTGCAGCAATCGACTACGTTAAAGCGCATCCAGATGGAATTCCCGGCCAAATCTCATTCCTGATCACAGGCGATGAAGAAGGTCCGGCAATCAATGGCACTGTTAAACTGTTGGAATGGGCTAAAGAGCAGGGACATGTTTTCGATGCCTGCATTGTTGGTGAACCAACCAATCCGGATGCGCTGGGAGATGCGATCAAAGTTGGCCGCCGCGGGTCACTGACGGGCACAGTCAAAACCAACGGAACCCAGGGACACGTTGCTTATCAGCATCTTGCGGACAATCCGGTCCCGGGCATGCTCAAGCTACTGAGTGCCGTTGCTGAGGTTGAGTTGGACAAAGGCAACGAGCGGTTCCAGCCATCCAATCTGGAAATCACAACTGTAGATGTCGGCAACACCGCAACCAACGTCATTCCAGCCCACGTCATGGCGAAGTTCAACATTCGCTTCAACGATCAGTGGTCTGTCAGCTCTCTGAGCCAGCACATTGAGAAACTTCTGAATGATGCGGCCCCGGACGGTCTTGACTGGAGCATTGAGTTTGCCAGAGAAGCCACCGACAGCTTCCTGACACATGATGAAGCGTTGATCCAGACCCTATCCAATTCCATCAAGATGGTCACTGGTCGCACACCAGAGCTGTCTACAGGCGGCGGAACTTCAGATGCACGCTTCATCAAGAATTACTGTGCTGTAGTCGAGTTCGGCCTTGTTGGTCAGACCATGCACAAAGTTGATGAGCACGTTGCTGTGGCTGACATCGAGCAGCTCGCAGACATTTACCTCCGCTTCCTGCAAGATTACTTTCAGGCATAAGCTAATAAGGAACAGGGTGTTGTGATGGTTCTTGGCACACAGGAAATTCGCCAGTCCTGCATTGCATCCTGGAGGATCATGAAGGGCGAGACGGAAGCGTTGCAGCAGTTTGATCTGTCTGCAGATGGCTTCTGGCGCTCCTTTCTGGTCATCTTCCTTCTGCTTCCGTTTTATCTGCTGAGCCTGATCGCAGAGCATGCGTTGATGGTTGAGCATTTCACCACGCAGGGACAAGAGAGCACTGAGATGGTTGCTGGGGGCTTCCAGCTGTATTTCGGTAAGTTCCTCTCCCTGTTTGTCGACTGGGTCACATTCCCGATCGTTGTTGGGCTTCTCGCTGGATCGTTAGGGCTGAAACGCAACTACGGCCCATACATCATCGTCCGCAACTGGAGCACGCTCATCATCCTGCTCCCGCAGACGCTGCTGTATCTGCTTTATATGGCGGGGCTCATTCCCTCAGAACTGCTGATCATGTTGACCTTCCCGATCATCGGATGGGTGCTGTGGTACAGATTCCAGATTGCCCGTGTTGCGGGGGATTGCAGCTTCTCAATCTCGATTGGTCTGGTGGTTCTGGATCTGGTGCTTTCCATCCTGATCAGTGCGTCACTTGACCGACTATTTGCGTAATAATACCTATTTTTCATGCACCCCTTTAAATTTTCAGTAGCGCTCATCCCAGTTTCCGCGCACACTTAACGTGGAGGAAAATTGGGAGGGACGGAATGTCAGACAATCATCTGACTGTGCCTGCGGGTGCGCAAAACTCACAGCACAAACTGGCGAAACCGATCGTGCGTCAGGTTACTCTGGAGGATATAACAAGCTCCCTGAAGCTTGGAATTCTGGATTTTGTGAAGACGCCTGTTATTGGCCTGACCTTTGGCGCCTTCTTTGTCGTCGGAGGGGTACTGGTCACGCTGCTCTCGTTCTGGGTGGACATGAGCTACATCAGCTACCCATTGGCCTGTGGCTTCCTGCTTCTGGGACCATTTGCTGCTTTGGGGCTCTATGAGGTTTCCAGACGACTGCAGGCAGGCGAGACACCGCGCATGAGCGGCCTGTTTACGCTGATGTGGGAGCAACGCCGCGGTGAGATTGCATGGATGGCCTTTGTCGTCATCTTCATCCAGTTCCTATGGATGTTTAAGGTCCACCTGCTGCTGGCCCTCTTTTTGGGAATGCAGGGCTACGGCACATTTCTGCAATTCGCGCAGACGATCTTTGAGACCTCTGATGGTCTCCTGTTTCTGTTGGCTGGTCACCTTGTTGGAGCATTTTTCGCCATGCTGCTGTTCGCAGTCAGTGTGGTGTCATTCCCGATGCTGCTGGACACGGAAGTGGATTTCGTGACTGCAATGATCACAAGCTTCAAGGTGGTGACGGGAAGTCCGGTGATCATGGTGGGTTGGGGATTGCTCATCACAGCGACATTGATGGCTTCAATGATCCCTATGTTTGTCGGCTTACTGGTTACATTGCCAGTGCTCGGCCACACAACATGGCACCTTTACAAACGGGTCGTGTCATTCGAAGAGAAGTAAGCTTATGTAACCGGAGGTGGACGGCCTCCGGTTTCCTACTAAGCTAACAGGTTGAAGAGAACCTAGTCTTCTTCATCCGCCGGGGCTTCATCAGCACCAACGCTCTTCAGGCTATCCTGATAGGCAAGGAACGACGCCTCATCCTCTTCTGGGGTGCGATAATCGACCTGGGTAAGATAAAGCCCCTCTGGAACAGCAACAGGTCCACACGCTTGTCTGTCACAGGCTTCCAGTGCCGCTCTCAGATCGTCCTTAGTCCAGCGGCCTTCACCCACAAGACGAAGGCTACCCACCATGGAACGAACCTGATTGTGCAGGAATGAGCGGGAGCTGCATTCAAGGAAGACATGATAGCCTTGACGATAAACGCAGATGCGCTCCATCGTCTTCCACGGGCTCTTCGCCTGACAGCGTGTATGGCGGAAGGTCGTGAAATCATGATGACCCAGCAGCACTTGCGCCGCGTCGTTCATAGCCTCTGCATCCAGCTCTGGCTTCACATGCCATGCCAGCCCAAGGTCGTGGGTCAGCGGCTCAAGGCGGTTTGCGATCTTAAAGCGATAATGACGGCGGATTGCTGAAAACCGGGCATCAAAGCCCAGACCTGCCTTCTCACAGGCCAGAATGGCAACAGGGTCCGGTTGCGCATGAAAGTTCAGCGCATTCTTCACGGTTTCCGCAGGCCAATCCTTTTCAAGGTCCAGATGCGCCACCTGTCCGGTCGCATGTACACCTGAGTCCGTGCGTCCGGCACCGCCAATGGTCACTGTCTCACCCGTGAAGGACTTGATTGCGCGCTCAATAACACCCTGGGCTGTCGGCCCGTTGTCCTGACGCTGCCAGCCTACAAAAGGGCGTCCGTCATAATCAATGGTAATTTTGTAACGCGGCATTCTTGTTCTTTGCAAAGGTTAGGCAAGCAGACTGTAAGCCAGTTTGCAGGGCGTGAGACAGGCATGAGCCTGCAGGATATCTCTGAAATTTTGCGCTGTACTATCAGATTTGAATGGGCAAGGCCAGACCCGACAGCGAGGCGTAAAGGAACCTACTCAAACTCTCGGAAAGGTGTGGCATAGGTAACTTCAACCGGCAGGTCTTCTCGGCCTGCTTGAGTAAAAGGCAATGCCATGAAGATTGGTCCGGCATAGGGTCCTTGCACCTTCTTTGCCAGCTCGCTGTCAAAACCAAAGCGGGAATAGTAATCAGGAGCCCCCAACACCAGAACCAGGTCTTCCCCCAGTCCCTGCAAGTCATCCAATGCTTCCTGAATGAGCTTTGTACCAACGCCTTTGTTTTGAGAGGATGGATCAACGCAAACCGGTGCAAGGCAGCTGATTTTCAGACGGTGTCCTTCTCCCGTTCCCGTCACACGGGAAAATGCAAGGTGGCCGAGCAGCTTACCGTCATCGTCTGTCGCAATCCGTTCAAGAACCAACGCACCACAAGCACGCAGTCGCTCAACCAGGCGTCCTTCGTTGCTCTGCCCAAAGGCTTTGACGAGCAAAGACAAAATCGCAGGCTCGTCATTCTTTTCAGGCGTACGGAGACCAACTTGATCCTCTCCAATCTGGTGGAACTCAACCATGATGCCTCCGTGCTTCCTGATGTTTCTTAAGAAAAGCCTATCTGATTAAACAGGGTCAGGAAACCGTGTCTCCGGCACTAAGCTTAGAGCCACGTAAAAATTCATCAGCAGACATCGCCTTTTTGCCAGCCCGTTGAACCTGAACCAGCTTGATCGCACCAGAACCGCACGCAATCGTCAGCGTGGTCTCATCAACAACCAGGACCTCTCCAGCAGCGCCTGAACCTTCAGCAACACTGCTGCGCAGGATTTTCACGCGCTCAGGGTTCTTGCCGCCCAAATCCATCTCACACCATGCACCGGGGAAGGGAGAAAGGCCGCGAATGTGGTTGTGCACCTGCTCAGCTGGCAAAGACCAGTCAATGCGTGTTTCGCTCTTCTGGATCTTCTTGGCGTAGGTCACGCCCTCTTCAGGTTGAGGCGTAGCACCAAGACCACCACGAGACAGAGCAGACAGCGCACGCATCATCAAATCGCCGCCCAAAGCAGACAGACGGTCATGCAGCTCGCCTGCTGTCATGTCTTCAGTAATCGCAACGGTTTCAGACATGCACACAGGGCCAGTATCCAGCCCTTCTTCCATCTGCATCACCTGAATGCCAGAGGCCTTGTCGCCAGCCATGATTGCCCGGTTAATCGGGGCCGCACCGCGCCAGCGTGGAAGTAAAGAGGCATGGCCATTCAGACAGCCGTGCTCAGTGCCTTCTAAAATGGCTTTTGGCAGTAACAGGCCATAAGCCACAACAACAGCCACATCAGCTTCAAACGAGCGGAACCGTTCCTGTTCCTCTTCGCTTTTCAGGGAGGTTGGTGTGAAGACAGGAATGCCAAGGCTTTCAGCAGCTTCATGCACCGGCGTCTTCTTCAGCTCCATACCGCGTCCAGCTTTGCGTGGGGGCTGCGAGTAACAGGCAACCACATCCCAACCTTGCCCGACGATCTCAAAGAGAGTTGGAACGGAGAAATCAGGAGTACCCATAAAGATGACGCGCAATGACATAGCTGACCTGCCTGGCTTTAATTCTTGTGTTCCAGACTTAATGCGTCAGCTGGTAGGGAAGGACAAGGAAAAAACAACAAAAAAAGCGGCTCTCCAAAGAAGGCCGCTTATTCCGCTTGCAGTACTGAGTTGATCAGGCTTGTTTTGCCTGCTTGATCATCTTCTTCACGATCCGGTCACGCTTCAGTCGGGACAGGTAATCGATGAACAGCACACCGTTCAGATGGTCCAGCTCATGCTGAATGCAGGTGGCCAGCAAACCGCCAGCTTCAATTTCCTGCTTCTCACCTTCAATGTTGAGGAAGGAAACGCGCACTTCGCTTGGGCGCTCAACATCCTCGTAAACGCCAGGAATGGACAGGCAACCTTCCTGATAAGTGCTCTTCTCCTCAGACGACCACGTGATCTCTGGGTTGACGAACACCATTGGCTCTTTCTCGACGGAATCGTCTTCTTCGCTCTCGCGCTCTGCAACATCAAGAACGAACATACGCTTCAAAACGCCAATCTGACTTGCTGCAAGGCCAATGCCCGGCGCGTCATACATGGTCGCCAGCATATCGTCGGCAAGTTTTCTGATTTCGTCGTTGATGTCTTCAATCGGAGCGCACTTCTCGCGAAGGCAGTTTTCCGGGACAAATTTTATCTCGCGAATCGTCATAATTACTTTTGAAGTTGTTCTCGTTGCAAAGCTGTCTGCTCAACGTGAGGCCAGCTGATAGTGTTGTTTAGGCTTCATATCCTCTTATGAGAACTTTGCCAAGTCGTTGACTATAGGCTTTTGGCTAGCAGCATTTAATGGATACTCCCCATCAATTGAAGGATGTGGGTTGCAGTGCATCCAAGAAAGCTGAGAGGTATCGCGGTCTTGCAAAGTGTTCTATGTTTGTTTCATGGAACAGACAGTCTTCACATACGGTGCATTCACCCTCTCATATGTTCAGGCAACCATAGTTACTGGAGGCCTTTTTTTTCTTTTGCTGCTCATCTGGATCATGAGCCTGCGCGCAAAACTGAACAGAGTGCGTGGTACATCGGTGCAGGAGCAAAAGCGGGCAGAGGATACCGAAGCTGCCTTGGCAAACCTAGTGCGCTCTCAGGGTGAAATGACAGGCCGCATGCAAACCATGGCAGAAGTGTTTGGCTCCCGTCAGTCAGATCTCATGCGTGTGGTGAATGATCGTCTGGATGGTCTTGGAAAAACGCTGGGTGCGTCTGTTCTGGAAACCCACCGCCAAACCCACGCCAGCCTCACGGGCCTGCAAGAACGTATGGCACTGCTCGACAAAGCGAATAAAACCATGGGTGAGCTGGCAGGGCAGGTGACTGACCTACAGATGGTTTTGAACGACAAACAAACCCGCGGCGCATTCGGCCAGGGGCGTATGGAAGCAATCATTGATGACGCCTTGCCGCCAACAAGCTTCTCGTTTCAAAGCACACTCTCCAACCGCTCCCGACCTGATTGCCTGATCCATATGCCGACGGGTGCACCACCGCTGGTGGTGGATGCCAAATTCCCGTTGGAAGCTTTTGCTGCAATCAAGGATGCCGAAACCAAGCAAGACCTGAAAGAAGCAGCTGCTCGCTTCCGAAAGGATATCTCCAAGCATCTGGAAGACATCGCAGGCAAGTATTTGCTTCCGGGTGAGACGCAGGACACGGCGCTGATGTTCGTTCCCTCCGAAAGCCTTTTTGCGGAGATCCACGAAGGCTTCCCGGACCTGACGCAGAAAGCCCACCGCCTGCGCGTGGTCATCGTATCACCGTCTCTGCTTGTCCTTGCTGTGCAGGTGATCCAGTCTGTGCTGCGCGATGCCCGCATGCGTGAACAGGCTCACTTCATTCAGGCTGAAGTTGGTAAGCTCCTGCTGGATGTTGGACGTCTGACAGAGCGTGTCTCCAAACTGCAAAACCACTTTGCGCAGACCAACAAGGATCTGGATCAGATCATGATCTCAGGCGACAAAATCGGTAACCGGGCTCGCAAGATCGATGAGATGCAATTGGGTGGAAAAGTAACTGACCATGTCTCATCATCCGCCTCTCAAGCCCCACAAACAACACACCTGGCAGAAGATGAGTTGCCATCCCCCTTTCAGTTTGATCGGCGATGAGCAGCTACTCGATCTGTAGTAGATGATCACGCAAGGCAGCCACTGCCGGACGCCTCCAGGCAGCTGAACTCCCAACGATGTAATAGGTGTTCCCTGTCATATGCCGTGCAGGGACTGGCTCGATCAGCGTTCCATCTGCCAGATCTTTCTCAATCAGCAATGAAGGAAGCAAGGCAAGGCCAAGCCCCTGTCGTGCTGCCTCCAGAACCATGAAAAAGTGCTCAAAGGAGAGGGAGGTATCTCCAGGCAGGTAGCTTGATAGCTTGTGTGCCTCCGCCCAGTATTCCCAACTGCCAAGTCGCGTGGAATGAATGAGGCGGGGCAGGCCCAGAAGGTCTTTTATGCTCTCCGGCTGGGTATCCCCCAACAGGCTTAGATGACAAACCAAAACCATCTCTTCATCACAAATCCGGTGACTTTCCAGAGCAGGCCAACTGCCACGCCCAACAGTAAGCGCTACATCCACACTGGACGGATCCCAGTTGACTGGATCCTTATGACCAGCTGAAAAGTCGGCTGGAATGGTAACAAGATCAACGCTGATAGCAGGATAGGCCCGCTTAAAGCCTTTGATCCGCTCCATAAACCAGAGATTGGCGAGTGAGGGAAGCGTGCCGATACGCAGCTGACCAGAGACTGAACCCTTCAGCTCATGCTCAAGATCCTCCACCAGCTTCAACGCGTTCTTGGCCTTCTGGCTCAGCAGCAACCCATCTTGAGTAAGTGCCAGCGTTTTTCCCTGACGGGAAAACAACACCAACCCCAGCTGCTCTTCCAAATTCTGAATACGGCGGGACACAGCCCCTTGCGTGATGCCAAGCTCCCGTGCTGCCCGGGTAAAGCTCCCATGCCGTGCTGCTGCATCAAAAACAGGAAGAACGGCAAGGATCTGCGAAGTGATCGAAAGACTATGTCGGCTCATACTATGAGTTTAACTCATGTCTATGTGACTGTCATTGGCCTAGCTATGAGATTTTACGTAGTTTAAAACAACTCCAACATGAGTTTTGGGTATAGAGCCTATTCTAGGTAAGTGGCCCTCAATGCCCCTACCTGAATACGGTTTTTAGTTTGAAAATAAGGTGAGGCTGAACATGGCGCGTCCATTCCATCTGGCATTTCCGATTGATGATCTGGAACAAACCAAAGCGTTCTACATGGGCGTGCTTGGATGTAAACAGGGCCGTGAACTTGAAGGCAAATGGGTCGATTTTGATCTGTTTGGACACCAGATGTCCGCCCACCTTCGTGAAAAATCACAATTTCCCCTTGGAGTCACTGGTGTTGTTGATGGAGATGCAGTTCCCATTCCTCATTTTGGCGTTGTTTTGCCAATGGATGAATGGAAGACGCTTGCTGATCGACTGAAAACACATGAAACTATTGAATGGTTGCTGGAACCGAAAATCAGGTTCGAAGGGCAACCGGGAGAGCAGGGAACTTTTTTCATCAAAGATCCCTCGGGCAATGCTCTCGAATTCAAGGCATTCGCCAGTGACTCTGACATTTTCGCAACCTGAGTAGATCCCCATGGAAATTTTAGAAGCAACACATACAACACAAAACCCTGCCGAATCTGACCGGATCAAAGTCGCGCTCGCACAGATCGCTCCGGTCTGGTTGAAGCGAGAAGAAACACTGAAAAAAGTGGCTGATGCAGTAGAGCTCGCAGGCAAACAGGGCTGTCAGCTTGTCACCTTCGGCGAAGCACTGGTCCCGGGCTACCCGTTCTGGATAGAACGCACCGACGGGGCACGTTTCAACGATCCAAAGCAAAAAGCGATTTATGCGGAATACCTTGAGCAAGGCGTAGTGATTGAAGACGGCCATCTCGATGGCATCTGTGCGATTGCGAAGAAATACAACATCGCTGTGTATCTCGGTGTCATGGAGCGTGCTGCAAACAGAAGTGGTCATAGTCTCTATTGCTCGCTGGTCTACATCAACCAGAATGGTGAGATCGGCTCCTCGCACCGCAAACTGCAGCCAACCTTTGAGGAGCGCCTTGCCTGGGCACCGGGCGATGGCAACGGCTTGCGTGTCCATCCGCTGGGCCGCTTCACCGTGGGTGGCCTCAATTGCTTCGAAAACTGGATGCCTCTGTCTCGCGCTGCCCTTTATGCGCAAGGAGAAGACCTTCACGTTGCCGTTTGGCCGGGTGGGCTGCACAACACCGAAGACACAACCCGCTTTGTTGCCAAAGAAAGCAGAAGCTATGTGATTTCGGTCTCTGGCCTCATGCGACCAGCGGACTTCCCGGAAGACACGCTGGAACTTGCCAAGATCCTTGAGAACAGCGATGACTTTCTCGCAAACGGTGGCTCCTGCATCTCTGCGCCAGATGGGTCCTGGGTTGTTGAGCCACAAGTCGGTCGGGAAGTTCTGATTACAGCAGAACTGGACCATGCCGTGGTACGTGGTGAACGCCAGAATTTTGATCCAACGGGTCATTACAGCCGACCAGATGTGACGCGCTTGGTCGTTGATCGGAAACGTCAGCAACTCGCGGATTTCATCGACGCTGAATAAAATTAAGTACTCAGGCAGATTTATTGGGGCAGGGTTTTGATTAGCTTAGGTTTTGTCTCTCAAAAAATTCAGTAAAGTTGAGGGATACGACCAGCTACAGGCACCCCTGCCTCATAGTAAGATCAAGATCTGAAATAACAGAATCTCAAAGCAGGTGGTGCTGACGTGCTTCATTGCCTGAATGATGGACTCTGTTGTTTGCAGCCCCGCCAAACCCGAGTGTGATCTTCGCATCTGCAAGCTGAGTATTGAATTATGGAAATTTTGGAAGCAACGCATTTATCTCACGACCCGTCCGCATCTGACAAAATCAAAGTCGCCCTCGCGCAGATCGCTCCAGTCTGGCTGAAGCGTGAAGCGACCTTGGACAAAGTGATTGATGCGGTAGAGCTTGCTGGCAAGCAGGGCTGCCAGCTTGTTGCATTTGGAGAGACACTGGTGCCGGGCTATCCGTTCTGGATTGAACGAACAGACGGTGCACGCTTCAATGACCCAAAGCAAAAAGCCATGTACGCCAAATGCCTTGATCAAGCCGTGGTGATTGAGGACGGTCATCTGAATGCTGTCTGTGCAGCAGCAAAGAAACACAGCATTTCCGTGTATCTCGGTGTTATGGAGAGGGCAGCAAACAGAAGCGGGCATAGTCTGTACTGCACACTGGTCTACATTGATCAAAACGGAGAGATTGGTTCTGCACACCGTAAACTGCAGCCAAGCTATGCCGAACGACTTGCGTGGGCGCCGGGAGATGGTAACGGCTTGCGTGTCCATCCGCTGGGCCGCTTTACGGTTGGTGGCCTGAACTGCGCTGAAAACTGGATGCCCTTGTCACGTGTCGCCCTGTATGCGCAAGGAGAAGACCTGCACGTGGCCGTCTGGCCGGGTGGCCTGCGGAACACAGAGGATCCAACACGTTTTGTTGCCAAAGAAAGCAGAAGCTACGTACTATCAGTCTCAGGGCTGATGCGTGCTACAGACTTTCCAAAGGATACGCCAGAACTAGCCGAAATTCTCGAAAACAGTGGTGAGTTTCTCGCTGATGGTGGGTCCTGTATCGCTGCGCCTGATGGATCATGGGTGGTCGCACCACAGGTAGGCAAAGAACTCCTGATCACAGCAGAATTAGATCACGCATTGGTGCGGGCTGATCGCCAACTCTTTGACCCGACCGGCCACTACAGCCGACCCGATGTTACACGTCTTGTCGTCGATCGTAAGCGCCAACAGCTTGCTGAATTCGTCGACTCTGAATAAAACAAATCGCAGATTGATATATTACAGCGTGTTTGTGAGATGAGCCTGCTGATCTCAAACAAAAAATACGCTCAACAATGGAGTGCCTCATGAACCTGGTCTTATCTCTCAAAAGCTTCAACGAACCTGAGTGGATCGACCGTTTGCAGGCACTTCTTCCCAATCGAAAGATTGAGGGCTGGAACGGCGGCGCCGCTGAGCCCGAAAAAGCAGAATATCTCCTTGCCTGGAAACCGGACCCTGCCGTCTTTTCTGCCCTGCCAAACCTCAAGGTGATCTTTTCACTGGGCGCAGGTGTCGATCATCTGACCTCATTGCCGGAACTCCCCAACCTCCCGTTGGTCCGGATTGTTGACCCAGACCTCACCAGCCGCATGACAGAATGGGTGGTCTTCCAAACGTTACTCCACCATCGCCAACATTTAACCTATGCCGCTCAGCAAGAAGTAGGTGTTTGGAATGGACACAGGCAGTGGGCAGCAAAGGACGTGCGCGTTGGTATTCTGGGGCTTGGTGAGCTGGGGTTGGATTCAGCAAAAGCCCTCAAAGCGCTGGGCTTTAACGTTGCCGGGTGGTCTCGCTCGCCAAAAGATGTAGACGGCATTGAAAGCTTTGCCGGTGAAGACCAGCTTGAGACGTTCCTTAATCGTACAGACATTCTGATCAATCTGTTGCCCTCAACACCTGCCACGCACAAGCTGGTCAATGCAGAGCGATTGGCTATGTTGCCTCAATCTGGCGCATTAGGAGGGCCTGTCTACATCAACGCCGGACGTGGTGCGACACAGGATGAAACTGCGATCGACAAAGCTTTGACATCCGGCGAGCTCAAAGGAGCCAGCCTAGACGTGTTCGCGATTGAGCCTCTGGCTGACACAAGTCCTCTCTGGCAGCAGAAAAACTGCATCATCACACCACATGTGGCAGCTGAGAGCGACCCGCAAGCTCTCTCCGAATATGTTGCTCAGCAAATCAAGGGCTTTGAGCGAGGTGAAGCGCTCGAGAACCTAGTTGATTTGGAAGTCGGGTATTAAGTTCACCTGATTCTTGATGAAACCTTAGTTTAGAGTGCCAAATACCGGAAGAAGTTGAGTGCGCAGATCAATCTAAGGTTTAGCTGCAAGGAGTAGCATCAAACACAACTATAACAATTAAGTTGTGACCTGATGCTCTCCATAATCCGAGGTTTGTTCCAGCGAGATCTGGGCAGCGCGACTATTGAATTCAGCCTCATCTCAGGCCTCATTGCTCTGGCGATTCTTGCCATGGTGTCCGCACCAACGCTCAGCAGTGCCTCTTTTATTGCTAAGAATGCTACATCACAGCCAAACGCAGCCGAGCGTGATCTTCAATTGTGGGAACTGGTGAAGCCAAACAATTAAATTTGTAAATAAATGAATTTTAGCGAGACAAAACTACCAAGTGTTAAGGCCTTCTTTGGAATTACCCTTGCAAAACCATAACATGGTATTTGTGGGGGAGATCACGACATGATTGCAAATGGACTATTGATCATTTTTCCATTGCTGCTTGCAATCGCCGCATTCTTTGATCTCTTCACAATGACGATCCCGAACAAGCTCAACCTGATTATAGTCGTTGCCTTTGTCAGTTTGGCCTTCTTATTGCAATTGCCCCTAGAACAGGTTGGCATGAGCTTCGCACTCGGCTTCGGTGTGATGGTTGTCGGCTTCGGTCTGTTCGCGCTCGGTGTTATGGGCGGCGGTGATGTGAAGTTCCTCGCTGCAATCTCTCTTTGGCTCGGTCTCTCGATGAACATGCTGGACTTTATTTTGCTGACCAGCATTTATGGCGGAGCATTAACGCTGGTTATCCTGGCCTTGCGTAGGGTTCCGTACTTTCCGCAGTTCATGCAGGGGCAGGAATGGCTCTTAAGATTGCATGACAGAAAAGCAGGCGTTCCATACGGGATTGCAATCGCAATTGCGGGGATTCAGGTGTACCCGAAGACCTTCTGGTTTGCTCAAATTCCAACTTTCTGAGCATTTCGCGAGTAAAACATCTTAGTAAAGTATTAATGTTTTGAACTAGTGTGCTTTCACTGGCGATAACCTATTGCTGTTCATGCATATTCCTAATTTGACTCTATGCACATAAGTAAAAAATACAAATGTAGTGATGTTACGGAATATTAACTATGTCTTGACAATTTTTGCTCAAATTAGGGTTAACGAATGCTGTTTAGCTAAATCTCTTAGAGGGTGGGTGCCACATGAAGGCCTCCAGATTACTAGTTTTAATTATTGCTTTAAGCGCCGGTGGGTTGGCCGCCTGGTTGAACCTGTCTTCCGGTTCCCGGGAGCAGTCACCAACCATTGTTGTGCAGGAACAAGAGATACCGTCACTGGAAATTCTTGTTGCAGCGCAAGACCTCAAAGTCGGTACATCTCTTACTCCAGGCGATTTAGCTTGGGCCAAATGGCCAGAAGAATCTGTAACTGACGGTGTAATCTTGCGCCGCTCAAGTCCAAATGCAGACAACGAGTTTCTGGGACAGATCATCAAAGCGGCGATGTTCGGCGGGGAACCAATTCGCGCAGAGCGTCTCATCGATACGGATAAAGGCTTCCTGGCAGCGATCCTCCCAAAAGGAAAACGCGCCGTTGCTGTTCCGGTTGATGCAGTCTCTACCGCAGGTGGTTTCATCCTTCCTGGAGATAAGGTTGATGTGCTGGTTACCATGCAAGCCAAGAAACGCGATGATGGCGTTATAAGTGAAACGCTCCTCGAGAATATCAAGGTGCTCGCTATCGATACCACGACGGCCTCTGAAAACAGTGAGAAGGCGATGTCTCCAGACCAGACAGCTACACTGGAACTCTTGCCCCACGAAGCTGAGGCTATCGCTCGCGCAACCCAGATGGGAACTCTCTCGCTCTCATTGCGCAGTGCTGCAGATTCCAGAGACGGTTTGAAGCAACCGCCGCGCGTCAAAGGTGGTGTGAAGTTCGTAAAATATGGGATTGCCTCCCAGTCTGTTAACGGAAATTAGTAGGTAAACTATGGTTTTTCATCGACAAATTAGTCTGGCGAGAAGTTTACCGCAAAAATGTCGCCTCAGCGGAACTCTCATGCAGTTCCTTCTGATCTTTGCTCTAGCGCTTGTCGGACCGCAGATCGCATTCGCTCAGAGCAAATTTGAAGCCACAGTGGAAGTCACTTCCCAGCATCGCGACCATGTCCGCCAACTGAATGTTGGTAAAGGAAGATCTGTCGTCCTCAACACAAACGAGGAAGTTCGCGACGTCCTTGTCTCAAATCCAGATATTGCAGATGCTGTTGTCCGCACCAGAACCCGCGTTTTCGTCTTTGGTAATACAATCGGTCAAGCCTCGCTGGTTTTGTTTGGCAACGGTGGCCGCCAACTGGCATCGTTTAACCTAAATGTACAGCCTGATCCATCCGGATTGGTCGACCTCATCCAACGACTGCTGCCGAACTCCGCGATCAATGCTGACGTCGTCAATCAGAGTGTCGTCCTTTCAGGAACAGCAATCTCCGCCCTTGAAGCACAACAAGCCTACGATATCGCGCTGCAGTTTGTGGGCAACGATAGTAAAAAAATTGTCAATACAATTGCGGTTGCCGAGAAAGATCAGGTCCAGCTTAAAGTAACAGTCGCTGAAGTTGACCGGACGACGATTAAGCAGCTTGGCGTTAACCTCCAAGGCTCACTCAAAATTGGTGCTCTTGATGTCAATTTCAATACGTCGCCTGCTTATAACATCAACCCTTCTGTCGTAAATGCAGGATCCCTGGCAGGTAAGTTAGGGTTCGATGGCGGTACGCTTAATCCCACGATCAAAGCGCTCGAGCGTGAAGGGGTAATGAGAACACTGGCGGAGCCAACACTTGTAGCGGTCTCTGGCGAAAACGCTAGCTTCCTCGCCGGTGGTGAGTTCCCGATCCCGGTTGCTTACGAAGACAATAAAGTAAGTCTTGAATTTAAACCTTTTGGTGTTGGGTTGGATTTCACTCCTGTCGTTCTTTCAGAAGGACGCATCAAGCTGCGTGTAAAAACCGAAGTCAGTGAGTTAAGTTCTGAGGGCGCTGTAAGTATCGCAGGTGCTATTGCCGTTTCTGCACTTAAAGTTCGCCGAGCGGAGTCTACACTCGAGCTCCCTTCTGGAGGAACCTTGGTTATGGCAGGTCTCCTGAAGCAGAATTATGGGCAGGAGATTGACGGGATACCTGGCTTAAAGAATATCCCAATTCTCGGTACCATGTTTAAGAGCCGCGATTATATCAATCGCCAAACTGAACTTGTAATTTTTGTGACGCCTTATGTTGTGAGACCAATCGCGCAATCTCAAGTTGCGCGACCTGATGATAATTTTGCAGCACCAAGTGATCAATCTACAATCTTTCTAAACCAATTAAGCCGGATTTACAGGGGAACAGACGCTCCTGTGAAAGGGAATTATCACGGCAAAATTGGCTACATTTACGAGTGAGGACAAGTGAAATGAATACCCTACTGTCACCCACTTTGAAATGTGTACGCAAATTGAGAGAAGCTTCAGTAGTGCTCGGCACCGTTGTTATACTTGGAGCATGTCAGTCACAACCATCATATGTTGAACATCAGTCGATTGCAGACTTTGATTATCGGAAAAGGCATCCGATTGTTATTACAGAAGCGCCTGAAAATTTTGATATTCCCGTAGCTGGGGAGATGCGCAATTTGAACGGGTCCATGAAAACGGCAGTTGCTGCGTTTGGTAAACAAGCTGATATCGATGGAAATGGATTTGTTGAGGTTTTGGTTCCGTCAGGTTCTGGGAATGAAGCAGCAGCAAAAGCTATTTCCCCTCAGATTCGCACCGCATTGAAAAAAGGTGGGGTAGCCGCAAATCATATCGTTATGAGGAGCTACGCGGTGTCTGACATGAGTGCATCAGCACCAGTTCGTCTTTCATTTATGCGTGTGAAAGGGATTGTGCGTGATTGCGGTAATTGGCCTGATGCGATGATAAGCAATCATCAAAACACAGACTATCACAACTTCGGGTGTGCTACTCAGGCAAACCTCGCTGCGATGGTCGATAATCCGACAGATCTGTTGCGACCACGCCCCTTGGGACCGAATGATCCCTCGAGAACCAATGAGATTTTGGCAAACAACCGATCTGGAGACCTGACTGCAGGTCAGTATGGAGCTGGTGTTGGCACAAACGTATCATCCGTGGCGCAGAACTAGTGGGATAAATTATGAGCGATTTAGCGCAGTTCGATTCAGATACCTCATCACGGCAAGAAACGACGAGTCAGCTTTCAACTTCTGACTTTCAGTTTGTAAATATTCCGCGAATTTCTGTTCAGGCATTTTGCGTGGATTCGAGAACATCAGAGACGATCCAGAATGCGAGCTTAGATCGCCGGATGTCGAAGACGCATACGATGGTGCGACAAGGTGGTATTCCCGCAGCTGTAGAAACATTTGAAAGTGCCGCTACACCTAACTTCTTGATTGTCGAATCGTTGTCTAATCCAAAAGAGATGATCGCTGAGTTAGATCGACTGGCTGAGTACTGTGATGCTGGGACTAATGTTCTTGTTATTGGGCGCATAAATGATGTCAACTTGTACAGAACGCTCATTAGCAGGGGGGTCGGTGAGTACATTGTCGGACCAGTTGATATCCCTCAATTGATAAATACAATTGGTCAATTTTATGCAAATACTGACGCGGAACCCTTCGGTCGAACTGTGGCTGTAATCGGAGCTAAAGGTGGATGTGGTGCATCGTCAATTGCTCATAATCTGTCTTGGTCAATTGCGAAAACACTCGATAATGATGTTGCTATTGCTGATTTGGATTTGCCATTTGGAACAGCAGGTTTAGATTTTAATCAAGACCCATTACAAGGCATAATGGAAGCAATTGCATCTCCTGAGCGGCTTGATGACACGCTACTGGATCGCCTTCTTGCTAAGTGTAATGACCGTCTCAGATTGTTAGCAGCACCAGCTACGCTTGATCAAACCTACGATTTTGATACTGAGAAGTTTGATCAAGTTATTGAGGTCATGCAGAAAGGAACGCCGACTGTCGTTCTTGACTTGCCGCACACGTGGAACAGCTGGGTACGGCATATCCTTGCACATGTAGACGAAGTCTTGATTGTAGCTGAGCCTGATTTAGCAAATCTTCGAAATGCAAAGAATCTAGTAGATAGCATTGGTCAACTCCGACCAAATGACACAAAACCATACTTGGTTTTGAACAAGGTTGGCATTCCGAAACGACCTGAAATTAAGCCTGATGAGTTTAGTAGCGCTTTAGATGTGGTTTCTTTAGCGGTAATGCCGTTTGAGCCTGCATTGTTTGGGACTGCATCTAACAACGGTCAGATGATTGCAGAGTTTGATAGCAAACACGCTGTTGCGGGTTTGTTTGAAGAGATTGCGGCCAAGGTCACGGGCAAGGCTGAAACGTATACAAAAAGCAAGTCACTCATCGCATCTCTTATTAAAAAAGTCCGCAAATAGTCCTCTGGTTGATTTTGTGCTGATTTCAAAGGCGGAAGAATATGTTTGGTAGACGTGGCAAAGGTGAATTTGGAAACAAAAATCCAAAGTCTGCTCCAATAAATCCTGCGATACAGAAACAGGCAACAAAGCCTGCTGTTCAGGACACACCAAGCACTGCAAAACCTAAGTCGTCTGGCGCCGAAGTTCAGCAGGAAAAGCCCAAAGAAACTGCTCCTGAAACACAACGAACTCAGGAGTACTACGCAACCAAGGCATCGATTTTCAATGCATTGGTGGAGGCAATCGATCTTTCTCAGTTGAGCCGGTTGGATCAAGAAGATGCACGTGACGAGATCCGGGATGTCGTCAACGACATCATCGCCCTCAAAAACCTCGTCATGTCGATTTCTGAGCAAGAAGATCTGCTTGAAGACATTTGCAACGATGTGTTGGGTTATGGACCACTTGAGCCGCTATTAGCCCGTGATGACATTGCCGATATCATGGTGAATGGGGCGAACACCATCTATATCGAAACGGCTGGCATGGTGGAGCAAACCAACATCCAGTTTCGCGATAATCGTCAGCTGATGAACATTTGCCAGCGAATTGTGTCTCAGGTTGGTCGTCGTGTAGATGAAGCCAGCCCGATATGTGATGCGCGCCTTCCTGATGGTTCTCGTGTAAACGTGATTGCCCCACCACTGTCATTGGACGGACCAGCGCTGACAATTCGTAAGTTTAAGAAAGACAAGCTTACACTCGACCAGTTGGTGAATTTTGGTTCGATTTCGCCTGAAGGCGCTGAGATCCTGGAAATTATCGGCCGGGTCCAATGTAATACGGTTATTTCTGGTGGTACGGGTTCAGGCAAAACCACGCTTTTGAACTGCTTAACGCGCTATATCGATAGCACGGAACGCATTATCACTTGCGAAGATAGCGCCGAACTCCAACTTCAGCAGCCACATGTCGTCAGATTGGAAACCAGACCTCCAAATCTGGAAGGTGAGGGTGAGATCACAATGCGTGACCTCGTGAAAAACTGTCTGCGTATGCGCCCTGAGCGGATCATTGTAGGTGAGGTGCGTGGCCCGGAAGTCTTTGACTTGCTTCAGGCGATGAACACCGGTCACGATGGCTCAATGGGTACGATTCACTCCAACTCCCCACGTGAGTGCTTGAAGCGTATTGAATCCATGATTGCTCTTGGAGGTTTCTCTCTTCCATCTAAAACTGTACGCGAGATCATTGTTGGCTCTATTGATGTGATTGTCCAGGCTGCACGCTTGAGAGATGGTTCGCGTCGCATTACCCATATTACCGAAGTCGTCGGAATGGAGGGAGATGTCATCACGACACAAGATCTCTTCACCTATGACATCACAGGAGAAGACGCGAATGGCAAAATCATAGGCCAGCATCGCTCTACCGGCATAGGACGTCCGCTCTTCTGGGAAAGAGCAAGATACTTCAACGAGGAAGAGCGGCTAGCCCGCGCGCTAGATGCTTCAGATGTTTCTGGAGGGCTGCATGGCTGACCTGAATAGCTTTCTGGCTTCTCCGCTGGCAGATTATCTGATTACAGCTTTGATTATGGTGAGCGTTGTGGGTGTCACGTTCACGCTTTTGATGCCAATGTTCTCTAGAGACAAACTAGATAAACGAAAAGAAGGCCTTGTTAATAGTAGTAATTCTGTGGCTGGGAGTAGTGCCAAAAGAGTAGATACAACTGCGAGGCGGAAATCAGTACAAGATCAACTTAAGACGATGGAGGCTGCTCAGGCAGCAAAGAAAAAAAATGCTGATAAACCAATTTTTGCAGATTGGATTGGGCAAGCTGGTCTAACTTGGTCAAAGCCTAAGTTTTACGTAATTTCAGTTGGTTGTGGTCTTTCTATCTTTCTTATCAGCGTATTGCTTGGTCAACCGATCTGGATTTCGTTTGCGCTACTTTTTGTTGGCATCTTCGGTTTACCGCGATTTTATGTTTCTAGAAAGCGAAAGAAACGTTTCAGTAAATTTCTTGATGAGTTTCCAAACGCAGTAGATATCATTGTGCGCGGTATTAAATCAGGAATGCCGCTTGGAGACTGCATGCAAATTGCTGCAACAGAATCCAAAGATCCAGTCGGAGCTGAGTTTGCTCACGTGCTCGACAAAATGCATATGGGCATGCCGTTGGCGGAAGCAATACACTATATTCCCAAAAGAGTACCACTTCAGGAAACAAACTTTCTTGCAATCGTCATTACAATTCAAGCTCAAGCTGGCGGTAGTCTTTCTGAAGCACTCGGTAATTTATCAAAAACACTTCGTCAACGCAAAGAAATGAAGGGTAAGATTAAAGCCGTTAGTCAGGAAGCGAAAACTTCTGCTGCAATTATCGGCTCACTTCCATTTCTTGTGACACTAATGCTTTCAGCGGTAGCGCCAGACTATATTGGTTTGCTCATTGAAACCGAAATTGGCCTAATTCTAGTTGGTATTGGTCTGTTTTGGATGTCGTTAGGTATACTGGTGATGCGCAAGATGATTGACTTCAAAATATAGGTCCTTGGTATGTTTTTAGCTGATCTTGGAAACAGCAATGTTTTTGTCGTTATCCTTACTCTTTTAGCAGTATCGGGTACTATCTACGCATTACTTATGCCGCTGTTCGATCGTGACGAGTTGAAAAGTAGAATGAAGTCAGTCGCGCTTGAGCGTGAGCAAATCCGCGCACGCGAAAGAAGTAGACTCGCAAATCAGAAAGAGAATGAGCGTGTTTCTCTCCGGAGTAGTCCGAAAGAGAGTGTGCGTGAGTTTGTTGATAAATATAACTTAAAAAATCTTTTGGCTAGTGAAAGCTTGATTAGAAAACTGAAAATGGCGGGATATAGGGGGGCTTCACCTTTATATACTTATTTGTTTCTGCAAATTATTTTGCCGATTGGATTTTTTGCATTTACATTTTTCTATCTGGAAGTCGTTCTCAAGATTGAGACTTCAATCGCTGGGGTCCTTTTGATATCATTATTGGTCGCAGCTATTGGTTTTGTTGGTCCAGGCGTTTTTGTGCAGAACCAAATAGCAAAAAGGCAAGAATCTATAAGATTGGCTTGGCCAGACGCAATGGACCTAATGCTGATCTGCATTGAATCTGGAATGTCAATCGAGGCAGCATTTAAAAAAGTTGCTGAAGAAGTTGGTACTCAGTCAGCAGCTCTTGCAGAAGAACTGGTATTGGCGACTGCTGAATTATCATTTTTAGATGAACGCAGGAATGCCTATCTGAATCTTGCAGAGCGAACCGGCCTTGATGGTGTTAAGGACGTTGTTGTTGCTCTGATGCAGGCAGAAAAGTATGGAACTCCTATCGGATTTGCATTGAGAGTGCTTTCAGATGAAAACCGACAGGCGAGAATGCAAGAAGCTGAACGAAAGGCTGCTGCGCTTCCACCGCGTTTAACGGTACCAATGATGATGTTTTTCATGCCAGTGTTGTTTATTGTAATTATCGCACCGGCTGCAATTCAGGTCATGCAAACTTTCTAACCCATCACGCCTTGCCCAGCATGGTCTTCAAATACGCCACATTCTCGGCGGCTTGGCGTGGGTCAATATCGGATTGGGCGACGCGAACGGCTTCGTCAAACCGGCCTTGCAGTCCAAGGGTCAGAGCAAGGTTCTGGCGAACCTGACTGCCAGCTTTGCCGGTATCCAGTGCTGTTCGTAAAGTCGTCTCTGCGTTGCGCAGGTCGCCTCCCAGCAAGTAGGACATTCCCAGGTTATTCAAAACAGTTGGCTCATTTGGTGAAAGCTTCAGCGCTTGCTGGTAGGTTGAGCGTGCTTGTTTTGTGTCACCGAGTTGATCCAGAATAGCCGCCTTGGCAGAAAGCATCTTCCAGTTTGGCTGTGCTGGGTCGAACGCATTGTCAATGACATTGAGCGCTTCCTGCAACTTGCCGTTTTCAGCTAGCACTTTGCCATAGCTTGCCGCAATCGTGTTGTTATCAGCATTAGCGATGACACCACGTCGTAAAATTGCTTCTGCTTGCTGGCCCTGGCCATCAATTCTCAAAGCTGCTGCAAAGTTCAGGATCGTCCGTGGATTTTTCTGATCTTTGGCATAAGCACCGCCCCAATAGGCGAGGGCTTTTTGCATCTCTTGTGAGCCAGGTTTAAGCTGCTGGTTCTGTGAGATAGATGCCTGAGCGCGTGGTTTGTTGGTTGCGCAGCCGGAAAGTGCAAGCCCACAAACCAGCAACAGCGAGACAGCTGTTGCACTTCTTAAAATGCCAGAAGACATCTTAGTTGTGTGTGTGCGGTCAAATACGGCCATAGAACCCTCAACAACGAAGCAATTCAAATATTGTTTGAAAATCTAATACTATCCCTAATTTCTGGTTAATTTAGTGCAGGTGCACCCACTGTTGGGCGGGGGAGCAGCAAGCTGAATGTCTTGCGCAGAACCAGTAACGCCGTTAGGTTGCCACAACGCTGCCCGTATAGGACAGAACACAAATTTCAAACATCTCATCAATGGAGCTCCCGGTGCACGGACCGTTAATTTCTGCCGATAAAACAGTAAATCCAATCCCGGTCGTAGCGCTCTCTGCCAGTGAGTTAGAAGCGTATCTTGATGCCGCGGGTTCCATGGTGAAATCTTGGGCGAAAGCGCAGGAGTTTACAGCTGCTTTTGGGGAGACTCTGGCAGTTCCAAATGAAGCAGGCAATATTGCAACCGTGCTGTTTGGATATGGTGAAAGCCAGAGAGATGCTTTGGAAACAGGCGCTGCTCTTAATAAAAAGCTCCCAGCTGGCGCGTTTGAACTTGCAAAAGGCTTTGAAGATCCAGCTGGTATCGCTCTCGGGTTCTCACTCGCAGCCTACCGTTTTGATGCTTATAAGAAAGTCCCTGCATCAAAGTCTCAGCTCGTCATCAGCGAGCCGGGCATTTTGGAAGAGCTAGCACCAATTATCGCTGGTGCGCACCTGGCAAAAGATCTCATCAATACGCCCGCGAATGATATGGGTCCGGAAGAACTTGCCGCAGCAGCTTGCCAGCTATTTGAAGATCATGGCGGATCTTCAAAGGTCATCATGGGCGATGTTCTAGAGAACGAGTTCCCGCTTGTGCATGCCGTCGGCAACGGCAGTGACAGGGCACCGCGCCTGATTGATGCGACTTGGGGCAAAGAGACTGATCCGAAAATCACCTTGGTCGGCAAAGGGGTGATCTTCGACAGTGGCGGTTTGGACGTAAAGCCAGCAGCAGGCATGATCCTTATGAAGAAGGATATGGGCGGCGCGGCAAATGTTCTTGGTTTGGCTGCAATGATCATGAAAGCTGAGCTGCCAATGCGCTTGCGCGTGATTATTCCTGCTGTTGAAAATGCAATCTCGGGCCGCTCATTTCGCCCTTCTGATATTTTCACAAGCCGTAAAGGCCTTTCTGTAGAGATCGGAAATACAGATGCTGAAGGACGCTTGGTCCTGGCAGATGCACTTGCGCTGGCTGATGAAGAGAGCCCGGAGCTGATTGTTGATATGGCAACGCTGACAGGTGCGGCCCGTGTCGCACTTGGACCTGATTTGCCGCCATACTATACTGATGATGAAGACTTGGCC
>NZ_LCWX01000198.1:6233-8176 GCF_001431305.1 Pseudovibrio sp. POLY-S9 | reverse complement strand
GAAACCATCGCTGTTCACAGTGAAGCCGTGAATGATCCTTTGTGGCGCCTGCCACTCTGGAAGCCATATAAGAAATACATCACCTCCAAAACAGCTGATCTGGCAAACATCAACACAAGCGGAGCAGGCTTTGCAGGCTCAATCACTGCAGCTTTGTTCCTTCAAAGATTCGTTGAAAACGCGGGTAGCTGGGTACATCTTGATATCTACGGTTGGACACCAATTGAGAAAGATTTCAGGACCCATGGCGGAGAAGCCCAAGCAATTCGGGCACTTTTTGACATGTTGAAGACCCGATTTGCCTAAGCAAAGTGCGGATTGCGCTGTCAAAATTACTTAATACCTCAATCTGGTAAGGGTCCCGAAATGATTTGCAGGCTAGGTTTTAGCCTGCAATAGGGATTAGGACGATAAAATATGCCCGTAGAGATCCGCCCGTCGCAGGCGCTTAAGCTATGGCATGATGTAGTGTTGGAATTGGTGCGCGCAGCAGATCAGGATTTGACTGCTCGCCAAATGTCTATTCTTTTAACTGTATATCTTGAGCCTCCACCACATACCGTGCGCGGACTTGCGCAAAAACTAGGGGTAACCAAGCCTGCAATTACGCGCGCATTGGATACCCTTGGAACAAACAAGCTACTTTCCAGAAAGCGTGATGAAAATGACCGCCGCAATGTCATTGTCACACGCACAGTTGCTGGGGCGCTGTATCTGGAACAGCTTGGCGATCTGGTCTCAGAAAAAGCTCAGGACCTTTCGCGTTGATCGAAAGGCGGAACCAAGACATTATCACTCCGCTATGCCATTTTGATTGGAGGGGCCTCATATGACTGCTCAACTTGACCGCCGTTTACATCCGGTAAGACCGGATTTGGCTTCCACTGACTATCGCGGCCAGGTGCAATCTGAGCGTTTTGTGGAGGGGACCGACTACTCTGTCAAAGCAGATAAGATTGAGCTACGTGCTCAGCCAGATGTTGCATGCGGAATCGATACTGAGCTGAATTTTGGCGAAACCTTTCGTGTATTTGAGACAACGCAAGAAGGGTGGTCTTGGGGACAGTTGCAAACAGACGGATATGTCGGCTGGCTGCCGACGAACGCGCTGGGGCCTGTTGAACAAGCAACGCACAGAGTGATTGCCCTGCGCACCTATCGCTACCCGGAAGCCGAAATGAAACGCCCAGCTCTGGGGCAGGTCTCCATGGGAGCACTGGTAAGCGTTGTGGGATATGAGACCAGGCGCGGGCTGGAGTTTGCACAGCTTGCCGATGGCTCGTTTATGGTCAAAAAACACTTGGTAGAGCAGACTGATAAAGCGGCCGACTGGGTGAAAGCAGCAGAAGCGATGGTTGGAACGCCATATCTTTGGGGTGGACGCTCTACTCTGGGGCTGGATTGCTCCGGCTTGATCCAACTTGCACTCCAGACAGGCGGTATAAATGCCCCACGTGACGCGGATATGCAGGAAGCCATGCTGGGCGAACAACTCGACCTCTCCAGTGGCCTGCCAGCTTTGCAGCGCGGCGACTTGATGTTCTGGAAGGGGCATGTGGGCGTAATGTCTGATTCTAAGACCTTGCTGCATGCCAACGGTTACACAATGACGGTCGCTTATGAAGGGCTTCAGGCAGCTCTTAAACGCATTGGCGAGAACGAATTTGGCCAGCTCACCTCTGTGAAGAGGCTAAGTTGAACCGATGTTTACCCGTGCTTAACCATAAAGCGCATTATCGGCATATCTGACCCGTCAATTCGCGCAAATTAGGTTTTCGTTCACTAAAATAATCGCACAAATAACTAGTAAAATTTAACAGTTATTCGGTGGGGTTTGCCGTGTTTTGGAAGCTGCAAAAACAGGTCTCTGACCGTTCGTCAAAAATTGCCTCTGTCGCAATCTCTACTGCGATGATCGCAGGCATCTCCGCTACCTCAATCAC
>NZ_LCWX01000198.1:0-6141 GCF_001431305.1 Pseudovibrio sp. POLY-S9 | reverse complement strand
TCCCCCCCGCCTATGCGGATGTTGAGGTGGTCGCCGACCAGGCAAAAGTCTTCCGTCTCGAAGAGCCAGCCGAAACCATCATTCTTGGAAATCCAAGCATTGCAGATGTGACAGTGCACGACCGCGTGACAATCGTGATCACGGGCAAATCCTATGGCACAACCAATCTGGTTGTCCTGAACGATGCCTCTGAGCCCGTTGTTGAAGAGCTGATCACCGTAACAGCAGAAATGGCCGGCTACGTCGCCGTCCAACGCAACAACAGCCGCTTCACCTACTCCTGCAACCCCGACTGCCACGAAGTCCTGCGTCTTGGCGACAATAAGAAAAAGATCGAGGATGTCGCCAGCACCATCAGTGTTCGTAATGAGTTGGCGCAAGACGGAACCGTGGCAGGTAACGGTCAATAGCAGGTAGGCTCTCATGCAATTCTTGTCACACAAAGAGACAGCTAAAGAATATCGGCGCACTACCCATAAGTCACTGCTGAGCTTCTTTTCAGATTTTCGTGGTGTGACGGCGATTGAATTTGCGCTTATCGCTCCGGTTCTATTTGGGATCCTATTAGCAATTATGGAACTCGGCCTCTCGATGCTGGTTGAGGTCTTATTAGATAATGCTGTTGCTGAAGCTGCGAGGCAGATCAGAACAGGTCAAGTTCACTTTGCTCAAGAGAATGGCGACTACAATAAAACTAAGTTTAAGAATGTTATTTTGGAAAATGGGACTGGCTTACTGAAAGCGGTTGAAGACAAAATCTTCATTGATGTGGAAGCGTTTGACGACTTTGGTGACATACGTGATTACAAACCATTGGTAAAGGATGGCGCAGTTGTCATGGAACAGAAGTGGGATCCAGGGCAAGCCAGCGACGTTGTTATCGTTCAAGTTGTCTGCTCGTGGCCAATGATAAGCTCAAGAATGGTTGGAATTTTTGGTCAGGCAGAAGATGGAAGCCGAATTCTTGTTGCAACAGAAATTTTTAGAAACGAACCTTTCTAATAAATAGGGTCGGCCAAGTTCATGAATTATCGCAAAAACATCAAATGGCTCTATTCCAATAAAGATGGTGTGGCGTCAATTGAGTTTGCAATTTTATTACCGATGTTAGCATTTCTCTTTCTCGGTATGGTCGAGCTAACAACGGCTGTTTCTTATGATCGACGTGTTAGTAAAGCTGGGGCTGCAATTGCGGATCTTATCGCGCGCTCAGATGATGTCACAGATGGGATGGCTGACATCAACAGGGCTATCGATCATCAGATGGCCCCGTTTGAAGATGTCGATATTGAAATCAAAATTGGAATGGTCCTAATTAGGAATAATCGACCTCAAGTTGTTTGGAGTTGGGAGAATAGCAAAAGCGCACCGCCTTGGCCTCAAGGTAGCGAGCCTGATGGTATTTCATTTTCAAACAAGATGCTGATTAATGGGCGATATTACGTCGTCTCAACATCGCAGTTTGAATACAAGTTCCTATTAGGGGCAGCATTGAACAATTTGTATAAACTGGTGTCTAAACCAAGTGCAGATGACAGCGAGAAGTTTGTGTCAATTTCTTTAAGCGATAGCTTCATACTTCTCCCTAGAAGGGTCTCCTGTGTAGAGTATGATGACCATTGCGCAAACTGGCCGCCGTCATAATAACAACTACGTAAGATTTAGTGCTGTAATCTAAATATTGATGTGTCATAACTTCGCAGATCGCCAAAAACTGCTGTTTTGTGATCTTTACCGATAGATTTGTTAGCTCAAATGTTGAATAAGCGCCCCAAGCTTGGCGAAGAATTTAACGCACATATCGCTGAACAGTCACAGAGCTGCGATAGTATGGCTGAGACCTCCCCTCAAGAGCCCTATCGCAACACTCTTGAGCTCGGGCTGGTGCGGTATGTGGAAAATGAAAAGAGGCTATCAATGGCTACCAATCGGACCTATGACCAAATCCAGGTCGGAGATTCCGTCACTCGCTCCCGCATCTGTACAGCAAACGATCTTTACGTTTTTGCGCACGCGTCTGGCAACATCAATCCACTGCATCTGCCAAACGCGCAGTGGGAAGGCATTGAGAAGAAAGATGGCCCATCCGCACCGTTCATGTGGGGCGCTACTCTGATCTCAGCAGTCGTCGGCAACTACCTCCCAGGTCCTGGCTGCGTGTACCGCGATCAGACACTTTCCTTCCATAACAAGGTCAAAGTGGATCAGGTTCTCGACGTCACTGTAACCGTTCTGGAAAAACTGCCAGATAACATCATCCGCCTTGCAACAAGTGTGAAGGTTGACGATGGCACTCTGGTTGCTGAAGGTGAAGCTCGCGTAGAAGCGCCAACAAAATCAATTTCTTACGATGCAGAAGAGCTGCCAGGCCTGCTGATGAAGCGCCACCAGCACTTTGATCGCCTCGTTGCAACTGCTGCCCAGCTGCCAGCGATCCCGACTTCTGTTGTGTGCCCAGACGATGCAAACTCCCTCGGTGGCGCAGTCATGGCCGCTCAGGCTGGTCTGATCATCCCGATCCTGTGTGGTCCTGAAAAACGCATTCAGGCTGCTGCTGAAAAAATCGGTGCAGACATCTCCGGTTACGAATTGATCGACACACCTGATGAAGGTTCTGCAGCTGCTAAAGCTGTTGCATTGGTTCATGAAGGCCGCGTGCGGTCCGTTATGAAAGGTCACCTTCATACAGATGACCTGCTGCGCCATGTTGTGAAGCGTGAAGGTGGTCTGCGCACCAAGCGTCGCCTGTCACATGCGTTCGTAATGGATGTTCCGGGTCGCGAAACCCCGCTCATCGTCTCTGATGCTGCAATCAACATTGCACCAGACCTGATGTCAAAAGTTGATATCACTCAGAACGCAATCGACGTTGCTCGTGCTATCGGCATTGAGCCTCCAAAAGTCGGCATCCTGTCCGCTCTTGAAACCGTAAACCCGGCGATCCCATCCACCATCGATGCAGCAGTGCTGTCTAAGATGGCTGAGCGTGGTCAGATCAAAGGTGGTATCGTTGACGGCCCTCTGGCGATGGATAACGCGATTGACCTTGAAGCTGCTCGCACCAAAGGCATCGAATCCGTTGTTGCAGGTCGCGCAGAAGTGCTGATCGTGCCAAATCTCGAAGCTGGCAACATGGTTGTGAAAGAGCTGACCTTCCTTGCTCATGCAGAAACAGCTGGCCTTGTAACCGGTGCACGCGTGCCAATCATCCTCACCAGCCGTGCTGACAATGATCGTGCGCGTCTCGTTTCTTGTGCTCTGGCATCCATGTACGACTACTACCTGCGCAACGGCGCGGCGTATGTTGGCGAGCAGGATCTGGCAGAAGCCGCAGAGTAATTTCGGGATAGCTGAGAAAACAATAATGACAATCGAAACAATTCTTGTACTGAACGCTGGATCTTCCTCCATCAAATTCCAGCTGTTCAAAGGCGAAGAAAGCGTGCTCTCCGGTCAGATCGACGGCTTGGGTGCATCTGCCTGGGTAAAAGGCAAATCCGCTGAAGGCGCAACGATCATGGATCGTGCGCTCTCAGAAGAAGAAGCACAGAACCACAACACTGCGCTACAGGTTATCCTTGCACTGCTGAAAGAGTTCGATCCGAACCTCGAAGTGGACGCAATTGGTCACCGTGTGGTTCACGGCTCTTCCAAATACTCTGCACCTGTGTTGGTCACTGAAGAAGTTGCCGCGGAACTTGAAACATTCAACCCGCTTGCGCCTCTGCATAACCCACACAACCTCGCAGGTATTGCAGGGTCCAAAGCGGCCTTCCCGGGTAAGCCGAACGTTGCGTGTTTTGACACCGCGTTCCACCGCACGCAGGAATTCAAGAACGAAGCCTACGCGATCCCGACCAAGTACTATGACGAAGGCATTCGTCGCTATGGCATGCATGGCCAGTCCTTCCACTTCATCGCGGAAGAACTGCACAACGTGGCGCCAGAAGTGGCAGATGGCAAAGTCGTCGTCGCTCACCTCGGCAACGGCGCATCTATGTGTGCGATCGAAAATGGCAAATCTGTCACCACCACCATGGGCTTTACCCCGGTTGATGGTCTAGCAATGGGCACACGGTCCGGTCTGATTGATCCGGGTGTCATCTTCTACCTGATGGAAGAAAAAGGCATGTCCGTGAAAGAAGTCGCGAACCTGCTGAACAAAGAATCCGGCATGAAGGGTCTTTCCGGCATCTCGCAGGATATGCGTGATCTGGAAAATTCCGATAGCCCTGATGCAAAACGCGCACTCGACTACTACGACAACCGCATCAAGCGCGAGCTGGGTGCTCTGGTCGCTGTTATGGGCGGTCTGGACGCAATTGTCTTCACTGGTGGTATCGGCGAGAACTCTTCCCAAACCCGCGCTGGTGTTTGTAAGGGTCTTGAGTTCCTCGGCGTAGAAATCGACGAAGAAGCCAACAAGGCGCGTGCGAAAGAAGCAATCACAATCTCTAAAGCATCTTCCAAGGTTAAGGTCATGGCGATCCCAACCAACGAAGAGGCTATGATTGCCCGCCAGACCCGCGCGATTTGCGAGTCGTAATCGACCTAAAAGTGGTGTTGATCACAGCGTTAAAGCCGCACTTTTCTTAAAGGAGAAGTGCGGCTTCTCTTTTGTTTGCCTATACGTACAAGAGCAGACGGGATAGTTGCCCAAACATATTTGCATAGGTTGAATTATCAAAATAAGTTATATATTGAGGCGTGCATCTCTATTATATATAGCTTCAATAAAAACTGGCATTCCTATGATCATCGCTGCAACTACATTAGCGCTACCGGCCTCTTTACAGGCTGCTGAGCTGCGTCTGGTGGAATACCATCAAAGAAATTTAGCCTACATCATTGTGCCTCGGACAGATAAGAAACTGCCTGCACTTGTGCTGTTTCATGACTGGGCAGGATTAACCGAAGAAGCGATCCTGCAAGCTGCGAAAATCGCAGAACAAGGCTATGCAGTGTTCCTTCCTGATCTGTTTGGCGGCAAGGCCCCACAGTCAAAAGAAGAAGCCCAGCCACTGGTTGAAGCGATCCTGGAAACGGACCATCAGCAAGAGCTTATGGCAAATGTCCATTCAGGTTTGCAGGTGCTGGAAAATGTTGAAGAAGTAGAGCCAGTGGACGTCTCCATTTCTGGTCTTGGTATTGGTGAACAGGTTGCCAATTACATCTCAAAAAGTGATATGACGCCCGCACTGCCAATGCTCACCCACGCATAAGTCAGTACGTCCGGCTGATGTCATTTTGTAATCCCACGCATTGCATCCCGTATGCTGAGGCAATACTACTGGGCCAACTCAATCTTTACATCTGAAGGAGGGGCTTATGTCCTCACCGGTCACTGCTGTCGTGTTTGATATTGGCAATGTCTTGATCTCTTGGGATCCGGAGAACCTGTATAAGGACTTGATCCCAGACGCATCAGAGCGCCAGTTCTTCCTTGATGAAGTATGCCCCTACGACTGGAATCTGGAGCAAGACAGAGGGCGCCCTTGGGGAGATGCCATCGCCGAACGGCTTGCCAAATTTCCTCAGTACGAAGAGTGGATTAAAGCCTATTACGAGCGCTGGGAAGAAATGCTGGCCGGCGCGATTGAGGCCAATGTCGCGCTCCTGAAAGAACTCAAGGATAAGGGCATCTCTCTGTATGCCATCACCAACTTCTCTACTGAGAAGTTCGAGGATGCCAAACGCCTGTTCCCATTCCTTGCGGACAGCTTCATCGATACCGTGATCTCTGGCGATGAGAAGCTCCTGAAGCCGGATGCTGCCATCTACAACGTGCTGCTGGAAAGAAACCAGCTTGAAGCCTCCAACCTTGTCTTCATTGATGACACACTGAAGAATGTTGAAGCAGCGCAGGGCGTCGGTATGAAAGCACTGCACTTCTCCGAAGCAAACAAACTCCGCTCAGAACTAAAGCAACTCGGCCTGCCACTTTAAGATCAATGATGTCTTCTCGGGCGAAGCGTAGCGGAGACCCGGGATCCAGAGCACCTTGCTTATGCATTAGCGAATGTTGCGCTAGATCCCGCATCATATGTTTGTCCCGGAGAGATGGTTGACGTTTGTTCGGGGACATGGGTGACGGTCATGTTATGATGTTAAGTCGATTTTTGCGACTGTGTTTGCTGCAAA
>NZ_LCWX01000197.1:70483-83354 GCF_001431305.1 Pseudovibrio sp. POLY-S9 | reverse complement strand
CCGCGGGGTGGAGCAGCCCGGTAGCTCGTCAGGCTCATAACCTGAAGGTCGTAGGTTCAAATCCTACCCCCGCAACCAAAGATTAAAACCCGTTATCACCAAGATGACGGGTTTTTTGTTGTCTAAATTTTGAAACACGACAACTCCGGTTACCGCACCCTAGCCCTCAGCTTCTAATGACTTGTCGCCATAGATGAAACGGAGGCCGCGGCCGTAGCTGGAGGCGGCGTCGCCGGCGTTGTACAGCTCGCATTTGTCCAGAGACAGGCAGCCGCACCCCATACACCCTTCCAACTGCGCTCTCAGGTTCTCCATGCGTGCAATGCGCTCATTCAGATGAACTTTGAACTGCTGGCTCAAGCGTTGCCACTCAGCCAGACTTTTTGCTTGGTGATGATGTTGAAGCCAAGGGCGTTTAAAATGCTCCAAAGTCATGGTGATCAAGGGCAAGTTGGTGACCGAACGATTGAATTTTTACCTTTCCTCCTCGCGACTGCGTAGCCGCTTGGTTCAGTATTCTCGCAGAATCTCGATAGGTTATTCTTATGAAAATCTACTTTTCTTAAATGTGGAGTTCAATCTTAACGAAAATATCAACTCTGAATCGGCTGATTATGTATTGTTCGGAGCGGGCGAGGCGATTTATTCTACCGTAAAATAGCATCTATCCTACTTGTTCTCAACGTTTTGGTAAGAGATCCTCATGCGGGTGAAGCTCATGGAGATGTGGGCTTTTTGGATGAGGGAGACGGCTTTCAGGTCTCCCAGCTTTAACGCTGTCAGGATATCATCCATTTCCCGGTTGAAGATGATAACTTCGTCTGTCAAATCGATGACGGATGCAAATAGAGACTTGAGCCAGATGCGGGTTGTCTGCATGTAAAGCCTCTCCGAAACCTCGCGCAAAGGACCGTTATCTGTGAGCTTGAGGATGGTGAGGAAGAAGTCCATGATCAGGATCGAGAACTCGCGGGCATTTGGGTTTGTCTGCAGTTCTTTGGCGCGGGCAGTTAAAGCCTCAAACTCAGATAATATCTCCTCTGTGGGAGGTGCCGGCGACAATTTTCCGCTGAGTTCCGCCAGTTCCATGCGCAGCAGATAGGTTTGTTCCAGCTCCTTGATGTCCACGTCCGTTACAAAGGTACCGACACCATGAACTGAGCGCAGCAGGCCTTCGCTTTCCAGGCGAACCAGCACCCGGCGCAATGGTGTCCGGCTCACACCGAATTCTTCCGCCAGTTCTGTTTCAGAAAGTCGTTTTCCGGGCGCGTAATCCAACAGGCAGATACGATCCCTAATTTCATCATACATCCGGTCAAACCGGTCGCGTGCGCTATAGTCGATATTCGCCAGATCCAAGATGTTCACCGATCACTCTTTTCTCGTGTTCTCGTTGTATATACTCATAGTGCCAAGGGCAAAGCTATTGATCCCTTGGCACACTAGTTGTTTGGCCTGACGTATTTATAAATCAGTCTTTTATGAAGAGTTTGCGCTCAACATTGCAAAGAGCTTGGGCCGGGCCTGCCTCGGTGATGAGGATTGTCTCCGTGGTCTCCAGCCCCCAGTCATCCAGCCAAAGGCCTGGCATGAAATGAAAGGTCATTCCGGGCAACAAAACTGTTTCATCCGTAGGTCGAAGCGAGAGAGTGCGCTCGCCCCAATCAGGTGGATAGCTCAGACCAATCGGGTAACCGCAGCGTCCTCCACGATCAATGCCGACTTTGGCGAGTGCATTGTTGAGTGCATTGGCTATATCACAGGCGCGGTTTCCTGCTCTGGCCGCCTCCAGGCCAGCTTCCAATCCTTCTGTCAGGGCCATCGAGGCGTCGACCATCGATTGTGGAGGTTTGCCAAGAAAGACTGAGCGGCACAGTGGGGCGTGATAACGCCGGTAGCAACCGGAGAGTTCAAAGAAAGTAATCTCTCCAGTTCGCATTTGGTTGCCGTTCCAGGTCAGATGAGGTGCTGTCGCATCCCTTCCAGATGGTGTCAGAGGCACAATGGCAGGATAGTCTCCCCAGTCATCTCCAACACCAGTAATCCCGGCGTGGCTTATATCCGCAACCAGCTCATTCTTCCTCATCCCAGGTTCAGCTTTATCCAGTGCAATCCTGATAATTTTGTCCGAGATGGCTGCTGCTTTTCGAATGAAAACAAGTTCTTCTTCTGATTTAACACCGCGTTGCCAGTTAACCAGCGCCGTTGCATCAACAGGCACTGTATTGGGGAACTCTGAAAACAAAACTGCATGTGCTTTGGCGGAGTAATAATAGTTTTCCATTTCCACGCCGATACGGGATGTGGAGTAGCCTCTTGCGTCAAGGTGTGATGCCAGATCCTCCATAGGATGGCAGGTTGTTGACTGGATGTAGCGATCTGCATAGCCAAGCACATGGTCGTCATCCATCCAAACCGTTCGCAGCGCCCCATTTGCATCCTGGATCCGGCCCCACCATAACGGATCTCCCTCCAGTGGCAGGATTACGCCTTGATGCACGTAAAATGACCAGCCGTCATAGCCCGTCAACCAAGCCTGGTTCGATGGATCAGTCACAAACAAGACCTCAATCCCGGCCTGCATCATGGCACTGCGGGTCTGAGCAATGCGCCGATCGTATTCTGTTTTGCTGAATGGAGCATTTTCTAGGCCCATGTCGCCCTCCCTTGTCAAAATTATAATTGTACACAACAGTAACTAACACCAATAAGATCAATCAAAAAAAACAAATTTACCAGCATTAAAATTAGCAAAATATAGCTATGTGGGTAATTTTATTATTGACTATGCCGAAATATCGATCATGTTGTGTACATCAAGTCTTTGCACGTAGGTTTGCGGTTGCATAGCAAACCTGCCGACGTGGCAGTTCCGATGAGCAGTCACAGGCATTCACTGGAAACGGCGCGCAAGATGCCGAGTAAAACAGATATTCATCATGATGATTTTGGGGGAGGAATTAATGACAGGTATCTTTAAACGGGCGTTACAATCTTGCGCAGCGGTGGGATTGGTTCTCGCTGCAACCGGAGCGGTGCAGGCTGATACATGGCGATATGCTTTTGAAGAAGCCATGACCGATGTTCAGGGCGTGTATGCTCAAAAGTTCAAAGCAGAAATTGAAGCAAACTCTGATCATGAAATCCAGCTGTTCCCTTATGGAACGCTTGGCGAGTCTGCTGATATCATGGAACAGACGCAAGATGGCATCTTGCAGTTTGTTGATCAGTCTCCAGGCTTCACCGGCGCTTTGATACCGGAAGCACAAGTGTTCTTTGTGCCTTATCTCCTTCCTACAGATCAAAAGCATCTCGCTCGCTTCTATCGGGAAAGCAAGGCGATCAATGACATGTTCAAGCCGCTCTATGCTGAAAAAGGCCTTGAACTGCTGAACATGTTCCCTGAGGGCGAGGTGGCGATGACCACCAAGAAGCCAGTGAAAACATGTGCTGATCTGAATGAAGTCAAGTTTCGCGTAATGACCAACCCACTGCTGGTTGAGAGCTATCGTGCGTTTGGTGCGAGCCCGACACCACTGCCATGGGGCGAGGTTTATGGTGGGTTGCAAACCAACCTTATTCAGGGGCAGGAGAACCCGACTTTCTTCCTCTATTCGACCAAGATCTATGAGGTCACCGATTACATCACGTATGCGGGGCACAACAATTTCACCACCGCGGTGATGGCAAACAAAGATTTCTTTGATGGCTTAAGCGCAGAAGATAAGGACCTGGTGGAAAAGGCAGCAGCTGCTGCGTACGACCATACTGTCGTCTATCAGCAACAAGCCGCTGAAACTGAGCTTGCTAAGATCATGGAAGCCAAGCCTGAGATGAAAGTCACTGTTCTGACCGAAGATGAGCGTGGATGTTTCAAGGCAGCCGCGGCTGAGGTTGAAAAGACCTTCATTGAGATGACAGGTGATAGCGGTGCTGCAATCATTGCACAAATGAAAGCCGATCTGGCCGCGACTGCAGACTAACAGTCAGTTGTTATCGCGCAAGATATGTAGGGCGAGCACTCCTCGCCTTACACGCCTCATGTAATGCAGGACAGTGGAATGAGTGATCAGACACAATCAAACTTGCCAGGCTTTTTGGGTGTTATCGACCAAGCGATCAGTCGGATTGAATCCGCCTTGCTTGCAGTCGGCGTTCTTTTGATGGCAGCAAACACGATCGCCAATGTAATCGGGCGTTTTGTGCTTGGAAATTCCATTTTCTTTTCCGAGGAACTGAACCGTATCTTGATTATTCTGATCACGTTCGCTGGTATCAGTTATGCAGCACGGCATGGGCGCCACATCCGCATGAGCGCCATTTATGACGGCTTGTCTCCTGGCTACCGTAAAATTCTGATGGTCCTGATCTCGCTGGTAACCGCAATTTTTCTGTTCCTGCTCTGTTATTACTCAATCAACTACATTGAGACACAGGCCTCTCGTGGCCGGGTGTTACCTGCACTGCAAATTCCTGTTTGGGTGATATTGGTTTGGGTGCCTGTCGGTTTTTTTATGACGGGAACACAGTATCTGCTCACTGCCATCAAGAACTTGACTGCTCCCGATATCTATCTCTCGACCCACATGCTTGAGGGCTATGAAGAAGATGAGATCGAGGTCTGAAAGATAATATCATGGCAGCAACAATATTCCTTTCGATGATTACTCTTCTTCTTCTTGGGTTTCCTATGATGATCCCTTTGATCGTCGGGAGCTTCATTGGGTTTTTGATGATGTTCGGTGATTTCGGGCAAATGGAAACCATGATCCAGCAAATGGTTGCAGGTATTCGGCCTGCATCTCTCATTGCTGTGCCCATGTTCATTTTTGCAGCAGATATCATGACACGGGGACAGTCCGCAGGCCGCCTGATTGATTTGGTCATGGCCTTTACGGGCCACGTGCGCGGTGGTCTTGCCATCTCGACAGCAATGGCCTGCACAATGTTTGGCGCAGTCTCAGGGTCCACACAGGCAACCGTTGTGGCTATTGGATCGCCCTTGCGTCCACGTATGCTGAAGGCCGGTTACAAAGACAGCTTCATTCTGGCGCTTATCGTCAATGCCAGTGACATTGCTTTTCTGATCCCACCATCAATTGGAATGATCATTTACGGCGTTGTTTCAAATACATCTATTGCAGAATTGTTTATCGCAGGCATCGGGCCGGGACTGCTCATCCTCGTTCTGTTTTCAATCTACAGCTACATTCACGCCGTCCGAAACCAAGTCCCAACTGAACCAAAAGCCAGCTGGCGCGAACGGTTGACCGCAGTCCGGCAGGCGCTGTGGCCGCTAGGTTTTCCGGTAATCATTATTGGTGGCATTTATGGCGGCATCTTCAGCCCTACAGAAGCCGCCGCAGTGTGTGTGCTTTACGCTTTGGTTCTGGAAGTCTTTGTGTTCCGCTCAATGACTTTGACTGATGTTTACAAGACAGCTCAATCAACCGGTTTAATTACTGCTGTGGTGTTCATTCTGGTCGGCGCAGGCGCAGCATTTTCCTGGATCATTTCTTTCGCTCAGGTCCCGCAAGAAATTCTGACTGCGATTGGCATTTCTGACATGGGTGCAATGGGTATCCTGTTTGTCATCTCAGCTGCATTTTTTGTTGGCTGTATGTTTGTCGACCCAATCGTCGTTATTCTGGTGCTGGTACCCATTTTTGCGCCAGTTGTTAAGGCTGTTGGTTTGGATCCGGTGTTGGTTGGCACGATCATCACATTGCAGGTCGCCATAGGCTCAGCAACGCCGCCATTTGGATGTGACATTTTCACGGCCATCGCAGTGTTCAAGCGACCGTATGCTGAGGTTATCCGCGGGACGCCACCGTTTATCCTAATGTTGGTTGGAGTCGCCATTGCTCTGATCTTTTTCCCACAAATTGCGCTCTTTCTGCGCGACTTAGCTTTTGCCAAGTAACAAGGAGTACCCGATGTTCAAATCTATCCTTGTTCCATTTGATGGGTCTAAAGGGGCGGAGCGAGCACTGCTCAAGGCCGTTGAATTGGCGACTGTTTGCGGCAACATCCCGCTCTCTCTTCTGACCGTTTACAAACATCATTCAATGTTGGAAGCATCCTTCGCAATCGTGCGCCCGGATGAAAATGAGAGCGTGGATGATGTGATGCGCAATCACGCTTGTGAAGTGGCAGAGCAGGGGAAGCAACTTGCCCTGAATGCCGGGTGTGCAAACATCCGCGCTTTTGCCAAATCCGGCCCAACAGCCCGCACGATTGTGGGCTTTGCAAGAGAACACCAAAACGATGTGATTGTTTTGGGGAGCAGAGGGTTGGGTTCAATCGAAGGATATTTGCTTGGCAGTGTCTCTCACAAGGTAACAGGCTTGGCGGAATGCCCGGTCCTTGTTGTTTAGGAGGGCACATGGTTTTTGATTGTCGTCCTAAGGCCTCTCTGGTTGAAGCCAACTTTGACGCCCGTTCAGTCAATAAACGGATAGGTCTGATTGTTTTGGCAACAGATCACACAAGCGAAGGGGATTTCGCACGCATGTGCGATCCTGATCAGATCGGCATTTACGCAAACCGGATCACCTATCAAAACCCAGGTACACGAGCGAATTTGCTGGCAACAGGTCCACGCCTGACAGAAGCTGCTTCGCAGATATTACCTGGAGATGCGTTGGACGTAATCGCCTACAGCTGTACGGCTGCTTCAGTTGTTTTGGGAAACGCAGTTGTCGGGGATTACTTGAAAGCTGGCAAATCTGACACCCCATTTGTGACTCCCAGCTCTGCAGCATTTGATGCGCTCGAAGCTTTAGATGCAAAACGGATCAGCGTGTTAACTCCATACTCTGCCAGTATTTCGCAGGAAGTGTTTCAGTACTTCGCCGACAACGGCCTTCAAATCGCCAGTGCAAACTATCTCGGTGTCGATGATGACCGTGAGATTGCGCGGCTTTCCGAGGCTACGATTATTGAGGCTGCCTGTGCAGCTATGGAGCCGAGTGCAGACGCATTGTTCATCTCGTGTACCGGGTTGCGAGCGGCAGTGTGCATTCAGAGGATTGAAGATCGGATTGGCAAGCCAGTGGTGACTTCAAATCAGGCAATGATCTGGCGTTGCCTCCATCATCTGGACCTCGAGCAAGTCATACATGGTTTTGGCCATCTGTTCCAACACCCAATCAAAGATCGGATGAGCGCACAATGACGCAAAAAATAACCGTTCATGACAGTTTGTCTGCACGCCAAAAGATAATGGGGCACGTTAGAACGACCCCCTTGGTCAGCTCACCCAGCTTGAGCCAGATCTGCTCTGCAGAAGTGTTGTTGAAGCTTGAGCAGACGCAGATCACGGGAAGCTTTAAACTGCGTGGTGCGACAAATGCAATTTTGTCACTCAACGCAGCTCAAAAAGAAGCTGGTGTCGTTGGTGTCTCAACTGGAAACCATGGTCGCGGTCTGGCTTATGCCGCCTCAAAAGCAGGGGTGCGTTGCATCATCTGTATGTCAAAACTTGTTCCGCAGAACAAGGTAGAGGCAATTCAATCGCTGGGTGCTGAAGTTCGAATAACCGGAAGTTCTCAGGACGATGCTCAGGCTGAAGTAGATCGGTTGGTAGAAGACGGAATGACCATGATCCCGCCATTTGACCACCGGGATATCATTGCAGGGCAAAGCACTGTTGCGCTGGAAATACTGGAGCAAGCACCTGATCTGGATACGGTACTCGTACCAGTCTCGGGCGGTGGCTTAATTTCTGGAGTGGCTTTGGTGATGAAAACCATCAGTCCCTCAATTCGTGTTGTTGGCGTTTCAATGGAGCGCGGTGCTGCCATGTATAGCTGCCAGCGTGCAGGCAAACCGATCCTTGTTGAAGAAGTGCGAACACTCGCAGATTCATTGGGTGGTGGGATTGGGCTGAACAATGCCTATACCTTCGAAATGACACGGGATTTGGTAGATGACCTGATCTTGGTCAGCGAAGAAGAAATCGCAGAAGCCATTCGACACGCTTACTGGCAGGAACGTCTGGTGATTGAAGGCTCAGGCAGTGTCGGTATTGCTGCCTTACTCGCTGGAAAGATCAAAACACCCGGAAAATGTGTGAGCCTCATCAGTGGGCAAAATATTGATATGGCGCTGCATAAACGATTGATCGACGGCGAGAACGTCGATGTTGCTGCGCCGACCTCTGTGAATGGAAGCCTTTATGCCTGAGATTAATATCCTGACGGAGGCAGATCTGCGCTCTGCTGTTTCTTTGGATCTGGATGCTGTTGCATGTGTAGAAAATGCATTTCGATTGCTTGCAACAAAAGACGTTGTAATGCCGCCTATCCTGAGCTTCCATGTACCTGAGCACAATGGGGAAGTGGATGTGAAGACTGCCTATGTTCCCGGCATAGACAGTTTTGCGATCAAGATGAGCCCGGGTTTCTTCGACAATCCCAAACTGGGTCTGCCAAGCCTGAACGGATTGATGGTGTTGTTTGATGCAAAGACCGGCATCGTCAAGGCGTTACTGCTCGATAACGGGTATCTGACCGATGTGCGCACAGCTGCCGCTGGAGCCGTTGCAGCCAAGCATCTGTCACGAGAGAACAGCAAAATTGCCGGTATTCTTGGAAGTGGCATTCAGGCCCGCCTCCAACTGCAAGCATTGACGCTTGTTCGTAATATTGAACGAGCTGTTATCTGGGGGCGCTACAGCGAAAAAGCTGCTGCTTGTGCTCGGGAGTGTTCAACTCAATTGGGAATTGAAGTCGTTGCTGGCAGCATCGCTGAGGTTATGGCTCAATCCGATATCGTCGTAACAACAACCCCCTCCAAAGAGCCCTTGATCAAGGCGGATATGATGCGACCTGGGCAGCATATCACCGCCATGGGATCAGATGCCGACTATAAATCGGAACTCGCGCCCTGCGTTATTCCAGGCGCCTCTGTTTTCGTTTGTGACCGCTTATCTCAATCCATCAAACAAGGCGAACTCCGTGCAGCGATAGCAGCTGGCACGATCAACAGTACTGAGATGTACGCGGAACTTGGACAAGTAATTTCTGGCCAAAAGCCCGGGCGGCAGTCGGACAAAGACATTACGGTTTGCGATCTGACAGGAACTGGGGTGCAAGACACCGCCATTGCCACCTTGGCCGGAGCCCGAGCTGAAGCCGTAAAAGCAGGCACAGCGATCAATAGTTGATCCGTGTGTATTAGGACGAAAATTATGCAGGCAAATCCCATCACGCCCACAATCCCATTGGATCAGGACGGCATTCATCATGGGTTTTTACGGTTACCCTATAGCCGTGATGACAGTGCGTGGGGCTCTGTTATGATCCCCATTACGGTCATCAAAAACGGGGAAGGGCCGACAGCGCTCTTAACAGGCGCAAATCACGGCGATGAATACGAAGGGCCAGTTGTCCTCCAGGAACTGACAGTTGCGTTGAAACCAGAGGACGTAACTGGTCGAATTATCATAGTTCCGGCCTTCAACTTCCCGGCATTTATGGCGGGAACGCGGACGTCACCCATTGATAGGGGAAACCTGAACCGTTCATTTCCCGGTCGTCCTGACGGAACTCCAACCGAGAAAATTGCCGACTACTTTCAACGTTACCTGCTTCCTCTGACAGATGTCGCTGTCGACTTCCATAGCGGAGGTAAGACCCTTGATTTTGTGCCGTTCGCAGCAGCTCATATTCTGGAAGATAAGAGCAATGAGAAGGCCTGCTTTGAAGCAATGGCTGCGTTTAACGCACCTTACTCCGTTCAGCTCCTTGAAATTGATAATATAGGTATGTACGACACAGCAGTTGAAAGCATGGGCAAGGTTCTTGTGACAACAGAACTGGGCGGTGGTGGAACTGCGACGGCAAAAACCATCGGAATCGCACGCAAAGGACTGCGTAACGTCTTGATCCAGTTCGGTATCCTGCAAGGAGAAAAACAACTGGAGTCCTCCGTAAATTTGGGGATGCCAGGCGCAGATTGCTTTACATTTTGCGAGCAGGGCGGGCTATACGAACCTATGGTCGATCTGGGAGATCCCGTTGGAGAAGGTGACATTGTTGCCCGTGTTTGGCCAATGGACAGAACCGGTGTTGAACCAACCAGATACCACGCAAAGCGCAGCGGCATCCTCATCAGTCGTCATTTCCCCGGGCTGATTAAATCCGGTGATTGTGCGGCGGTGATTGGCGTTCCTGAAGTGTGAGAGATATCAAAAGATGAGCATGCAACTTGATCAGCGTGATCTGGATATCCTGCGAATACTCTCAAATGAGGGCCGCATCACCAAAGCCGCTTTGGCGGACCGCATCGGATTGTCTCCAACACCTTGCTGGGACCGACTGAAGAAGCTGGAGAAATCTGGTCTGATCGAAAGTTATGGTGCAAGGATTAATCTCCAAAAACTGGGGCCTCACGTCACTGTTTTTGTCGCTGCTGAACTGGTGGACCACACGGCTGCGAGCTTTTACGCCTTTGAAACAGCCATGCAGAACTACGAGGAAGTCGTGGCTTGCTGGGCATTAGGGGGCGGATTTGACTATCTGATACAGATCGTGACCAGAGACGTAGACGCTTATCAGAGGCTGATCGACACCATGCTGGATGCACGCATCGGGCTATCCCGCTACTTCACGTACATTGTGACGAAGCCTGTAAAGGGAAATGCGGCACCTCCGTTGAATCTTCTTTTCGCGGCCGATTAGCAGACGATTATTCTGTAACGAACACTTCATTCGGTCACATCCTCCGCCAAAAACAGGCAAATTCTGATGTAGAGCAAGGAGGATGCGCCATGTCAGAAACAGCCTTGTCTGCACGGACGGACATTCAAGACAAAGCCCTAGTGCGTTCCTTTTCCTATATAAATGGGAAGTGGTGTGCTGCAAAAACAGATGAGACATTTGCGGTTATTGATCCAGCAAACGGGGATTACCTAGGAGATGTTGCAGGTCTTTCAGCAGATGAATCGTCTGCTGCGGTGACTGCAGCTTCAGATGCCTTTCCCAAATGGTCGGGATTACTACCGCAAGAACGAGCGTCTATTTTGCGACGCTGGTTTGAGCTTCAGCTTACGCATAAAGAAGACCTCGCACGGATCATGGTTCTGGAACAGGGCAAACCCTTGTCAGAAGCCCGTGGTGAAATCGAGTATGGTGCAGCGTTTGTTGAGTTCTATGCCGAGGAAGCCAAGCGTCCCAACATTGAAGGCGTCACCAGTCATCTTGCTGATGCAGAAGTGGAGCTCTGGCGGGAACCCGTTGGGGTTGCTGCCCTGATCACACCCTGGAACTTTCCAAGTGCGATGTTAACACGGAAAGCTGCCGCTGCCTTGGCAGCAGGTTGTACGATCGTTGCCCACCCATCAGCAGAAACCCCGTACAGCGCACTCGCCCTAGCGGAACTGGCTGAGCGAGCTGGAGTTCCCGCAGGTGTGTTTAATGTGGTGACTGGCTCAGCTCCAGAAATTGTCGAGCCCTGGACTAGCGATAGCCGCGTACGGGCGCTGTCCTTCACGGGGTCTACCCCTGTCGGCAAACTGCTTTATAGCCAATCCGCCTCCACCATAAAACGCCTTATCCTGGAACTTGGCGGACATGCTCCGGTTATTGTCTTTAAAGGGGCAGATCTGAAGAACGCGGTTGCTGAGGCCATAAAATCCAAGTTCGCAACATCCGGTCAGGATTGTCTGGGGGCGAACCGAATATTTGTTGAGCGTCCGATCTACGAAGAGTTTTGTAGGAATTTTACCAAAGCCGCTCAGTCTCTTTCCATAGGTGCTGGATTGGATGATCCGGACATTGGTCCGTTGATGAACGAAAAAGCTGTTCTGAAACAAGAAGAACATGTCGCCGATGCGGTTGCCAAAGGCGCAAAGATTGCCTGTGGTGGCACCCGACATTCATTGGGACCACTGTTTTTTGAGCCGACGGTGCTTATTGATGTGCCCGCTGAGGCCCTCATTATGCGTGAAGAGACCTTTGGGCCAGTTGCTGCGATAGCTCCTTTTGACAGTGAAGAGGAAGTCATCGCCCGCGCCAATGACAGTGAATATGGGCTGGTTGCTTATCTGCACAGCGATGATCCGCGCAGGATTTATAGGGTTAGCCGTGCTCTTCAATTCGGAATGGTTGCAGTCAATCGCACAAAGGTAACTGGCGCACCGATTCCATTTGGAGGCACCAAACAATCTGGTCTGGGCCGGGAAGGCGCACGACTGGGCATGGAAGAGTTTACTGAAGTTAAATACGTTTGCCGCGACTGGGCATAAGGGAGGAAAGTTATGTTACGAAACGATCAGCTGGCACAATGGGATCGGGAGAATTTCTTCCACCCTTCAACTCATCTGGCTCAGCACGCCCGAGGTGAAACGTCAACTCGAGTGATCAAGACTGCCTCAGGTTCTTACATAGAGGACCGTGAAGGGCGCCGAATGCTGGACGCGTTCGCCGGATTGTACTGTGTGAATGTAGGATATGGCCGTCAGGAAATTGCTGAGGCAATCGCCGAACAGGCCAAAGAGTTGGCCTATTATCACTCCTATGTCGGACATGGCACAGAAGCCTCGATCACACTTTCCAAGATGATTTTGGATCGTGCGCCGAGTAATATGTCTAAGGTTTACTTCGGGTTGAGCGGCTCAGATGCCAATGAAACCAACATCAAACTGATCTGGTATTACAACAATATTTTAGGTCGGCCGGAGAAAAAGCGAATTATCTCCCGCTGGCGTGGCTACCACGGTTCGGGTCTGGTGACTGGTTCGCTGACAGGCCTTGAGCTGTTTCATAAGAAGTTTGATCTGCCCGTCGAACAGGTCATTCATACAGAGGCTCCCTATTATTTCCGCCGTGACAATTTGGAGCAAAGTGAAGAGCAATTTGTCGCCCAT
>NZ_LCWX01000197.1:69157-70327 GCF_001431305.1 Pseudovibrio sp. POLY-S9 | reverse complement strand
TGGGGGAGCCGGTACTGGGAACCGGCGGGATTATTCCACCACCAGCGGGTTATTGGGCGGCTATTCAAGCCGTTTTGAAAAAATACGATATTCTGCTGATTGCTGATGAAGTGGTGACAGGTTTTGGGCGCCTCGGATCCATGTTTGGTTCTGATCATTATGGATTGGAAGCAGACATCATCACCATTGCCAAAGGCCTGACATCCGCCTACGCACCGCTCTCCGGTTCTATTGTCTCAGACAAGGTCTGGAAGGTTCTTGAACAGGGCACAGATGAAAATGGACCAATCGGCCATGGTTGGACGTATTCAGCTCATCCCATTGGCGCCGCAGCCGGTGTCGCAAACCTCAAATTGCTTGACGACCTGAACCTTGTTGAGAAGGCCGGAACCACTGGTGCATATCTCAACAAATCCATGAAGGAAGCTTTGGGTGATCATGCCAATGTAGGAGATGTACGCGGCGAGGGATTACTCTGCGCCGTAGAGTTTGTCAAAGACCGCGACGACCATAGTTTCTTCGAGGCATCCGACAAAATCGGGGCTCAAATCTCCGCAGCCTTGCTGTCTCAGGATGCAGTCATCGCACGCGCAATGCCCCAAGGCGACATCCTCGGCTTCGCCCCCCCATTCTGCTTAACACACGAAGAAGCAGACACAGTCGTTGCCGCAACAGTAAGAGCAGTGAAGGCTGTATTAAGTTGATACTGATTTAGTGTAGGCTGGTGTCTCAATCAGCCTACATGACCGTCATGTTCCCTAAAGAGGTAGAGATCTTTATACGAGCAGATTATCTGGTCTCTTAAGGGACACGAGGCAGAGTCTGGTTACTGAGGTCTGAGATGACAGCTATGATTGAAGTGCGTCTCCTGCTTGTTTTCGGGTAAGCGTTGAGGTCATGATGCCATCATTTCTCTCGAAGGGCTTTGCTCGGGTCTTCCACCCAAGGAACTTCTGGGTGTGTTGATAAGACGGTTGGAGGTCTTCTTGACCTCCGATTTGTGTTCTCAACTATGCCTTTCTGCCATGGAGCTGATGGATCACAGAACCATGTTTGCGTCCCAGTTTGCGCTTGCAGATGTGACCACGATACAAACTCGCTATCGCGCCTTGCTGCTTTCGATCAGCGCACCATACCAGAGCTAGGCGCAGCTGTGCTCAACGTCTCCCT
>NZ_LCWX01000197.1:66918-69062 GCF_001431305.1 Pseudovibrio sp. POLY-S9 | reverse complement strand
TGACCTGACCCGCGATGAAGTCATCGACGAGCCGTTCTATCTGGCGCGTCTGAAGATCCTGGAGAGCGAAATGCCGAAGTGGCTGGCCAGCACCGCAATGGATGCACGCGGACTTTGCAAGGGTGAGATCACATAGCCCTCCAAGGCATCATAAAGATTGGAGGTTTGGATTAGTTTTCTGGGTTGCCCAGCGCGTTCACAAAGGTGTTTGACCAACGCAGCTAGTCCAACAGCGCCCAATCGCCATCCGAGCCAGTGGCCCAGTCGCCAATTCTCGCTATCTGACCAGACATTGGTGAGCTCTAGAAAGAAGGGATAGGGGTCGCGGATCCCATGTTCAGGCCGAGCAGTTGCTGAGATCAAGCATCGGTTTGCCACAGACGCTTGATGTGGGATTGTTGCCAGGCTGTTGTCATTAACTCAGCGTGGCATCCAGATAGGCGTGCTGGATGGAATCATCAAGCCAGGCGCCTTGGATTCTGAGGACTTGGGATCTATGAAAACATTAGGCTGGTTGGTGGCGCGGTCTACAGCAGGACAGCCAAACTTGGTAAACCAAATGGGTTTGCTCTTTGGTAACCAGATGGTTGGCTCAACCTCCTCCACACCGCTAGGACGATCATTGTGCTGATTGCTCCACCAGCTTTGCAGATCTTTATAACGAGATACTCAAGGCTTGTTATGAGCACTATCGGCTATGAATGTTCTCACCTGTGGAATGAGATCAGCATCGTTTGCATAAAACCAGTAAAAACCTTCGCCATCAACAATATTACCTTTCAAGTAACTCTTATCATAGATGTGCGGGTGGGCTGGGGAGTCCAAATGATCAAAGCCGTTGCGCCATTCGGATAGCGGCATGTAATTGTCGACGCCGATAAAGTCGCAAGCCTCGTGTGCCCAGAGCAGATCAAGATGGAAGAAAAAATCTCCACTGTCATCTTCTGGCCTGAAGCCAAAGTACTCGGTCCAGTCGGCGGCATAAGAGAGCTTGGTGTCTGCTCCTAGAACAGAGCGCACGTCGCTGATGAGACGGGCCCATTGATCGACGGCGGGAAAGCTGTTTATTGTTCCTCGCACCTGATTAAGCGCGTGCATTTCAGAGCCAATCAGAAACGCATCCACTCCGCCAGCAACTTTGCACAGATGGGCATAGTTGAGGATCATGCGGCGCAAGCCTCAATCTCCCGATGTCTCGGTCCAACTGAAATCACCAACCGCAGCAGAGCCAAATAGCGCAGACACCTGCCCTGCCGCTGTTTCACTCTTGTCTGGTGAGCCTTTAAGTCCGGGAGCAGGGGAGCATGTTATCCTGCCACGCCAAGGATAGGTGGATTGGCCAACTTTTCTAGCATCATCTATCCAAAGACAGGCAGCCACACCCCATACAGCCTTCCAACTGTACTCTCACGTTCTCCATGCGTGCAATACGCTCATTCAGATGAACTTTGAACTGCTGGCTCAAGCGTTTCCACTCAGCTTTGTTTGGCGCGCGGCCCGGGGGAAGTGTCCCGAGTTGATTACATCCGCCGTGACTTAGTTTGATAGGTAAGAAAGGTCGGAGTTTAATATCTTCAACCACAGGGGCAACTCCCCCTCACTTCTTCCCCCACGCCAGCAGGGGGCCGAAGGTCACCACGTAAACCACAAATGCCAGGATCCATGCTAGCGCTGACACATCGTAAAGCCTTGCTGCGAGGTCTGGGAAGAGGCCTGCGGAGAAGCGGAGGAGGACTGATGTGGCCATTGCGCAGTAAAGGAAGGTGGCACCGCGGCTTGCTTTGAGCTCCTGACCAGTATGGCCGAGGGTTGCGCGGGTCATGACGGCTAAAGTCATCATACCCAGAACGCCAGCCATAAGCAGGTGTTGGGCTCCGGTGATGTCCAGCAGGTCTGGCAGGAGGATGGCAAAGCCAAGTGCAAGCAGACCCAGCGGCATAAACAGATAGCTTGCATGCAGCACCAGAACCAGAGGTTCCTTGAAGGTATACTGCCCTTTCCAGCGAACCAGACGCGCGAAGTGCAGCGCTCCGGCAATCAAAAGTACCACACCTGCCAGCCAATGATCTTGCAGCGCAGTCCAGACAAGCAGTGCGATCAGGAGGGCAAGCAGTGAGATCTTGTCGAACACCTGCATTGGGCTC
>NZ_LCWX01000197.1:0-66771 GCF_001431305.1 Pseudovibrio sp. POLY-S9 | reverse complement strand
CCCCCCCCCCGCCGATCAGGCCAACCATCAGAACCATGGTTGAGATACCCAGACGCATACCATAGCCCTGTGCTGCGTACCCATCGCTCCAGGCTTCCCAATGGAACAACAGGTTGGATGCAATGAGCACGCCCAGCAAACCCAGCACGATCAGATTACGCCAGTTTTTGCCTGCCATAATTTCGCGCAGGCACGCAATGGCCAGCACCAATGGCATTGCAACATCAAGCGCAGCAACGACGCCTGCTGGAAGGTAAGCGCCGAACAGGATCGCGGCACGGCCAATCACCCAAAGGCTGAACAGGACAATGAGCGGCCTGCCCACAATGGGCATCCGCCCGGTCCAGTTGGGAATCGCGGTCAGCAAAAACCCTGCAACAACGGCGCTCAGATAGCCGAAAAGGAACTCATGGGCGTGCCACGAGACAGGATCAAACGCAATCGGCAGCTCGATGTGCCCGGAAACGAGTGGTATCCAGAGCAGCATAAGCACGATTGCCCAGACTGCGCTGGCGAGGAAGAACGGCCTGAACCCATAACTGAATAGTACAGGGCCTTGCCAGGATCTGACTTGTTCCATAGTGGTCGACATGAGGCGCTCTTTTGGCTTTATTGATGCGCGCGTGCACATTCAGTGATCGATGTGTTAGAGCGCGTTCCGTTTGATTGCATTCAATCAAACGACAAGAATTCGCTCCACCAAAGATGCTAGAGCGCGATGCGTAAATGAAAATGAACGCAACGTGCTCTAGCTTTACAGTCAGCTTCATCAATCTAACTCACCATGTCCTTGACTATTATTAAGTGCACTCTGCATTTAAAGAATGTTCCCAAAAAGCGGGTCCGGTTTTCGGGTGAGAATATGCCTGGTCTAGAGCGTGTTCCCGAAAAGTGGTTCCGGTTTTTGGATAAGAATACGCGCGAAATTAAAGAGTTAGAGCTTGGCGCGTGAATGCATATGAACGCAACATGCTCTAATGAGAGGAGAGTGTCTCGATACGCCAGCTCGTCCAGGATATCTCTTAGCTCGGTTAGGATCATACAAGCACTGAAACCACCACATGGCCTCCCATGCAGTGTTGAACCAGAATTCCCGGAAGTCGGGATGAGCAAGGCGGCAGGCAATGCCTGCGCTACTTGTTAGTAATGAGTCTTCAGCATTGGCTACACGCCTTGCCCGGGCTTTCTTGTAATGAACAACATCGCCTCTTTTGCCTATAAGGCACGATAGCCGGTTTCCCGGAAAGAAAGTGGCTTATCCAGACACGTTTCCATGCCCAAACAGTTCCTCCGTCTTTGACAAACACATCTGCAAAAGCAGGTTTTACTGCCGGTACATCTGCATCTATCACCGCGTGATACCCTATAGTCCTGGGCCCTTCCCCTCAAACCATGCGGTCACGTTTGAAGTTCGGTTCACCGGACCACTGAAAGGTGCGTTACGTCTTCCAATAGCCCCGCCCAACCTACGACAAACTGACGGTCGCTCCGCCAGCAGCCCGTTACGTAGGCATAGGTTCAGAGTATGGGAGGAAAACACGAGGGGGATAAATTTACCCTTAAAACCAGTCTAGTTTTCAGATGTTCCAACACCTGCAATCCTGTTGCCGATGTTGTACTTGCCGCGAGGCTTTCTCATGGGTAGGCGCCGCACTTCTTCCAGCGTTTGCGCATCATAAACAATGACAGCCCCATCCTCTTCCCAGACAGAAACCAGGGCGTATTTGCCATCATCTGTGAACTCCACATGGGCCGCACGGGAGCCTTTTTGAGGGCGCAGGGTCTTTACAATCTCAAGGCTCTGCTTGTCTATCACCTGGATCGCGTCTTTGTCTGGACCAAAGAAAACATCTACCCAGACATAGGGTGAGTTCTCGTGCGTCCGGGTGAAGAAGCCGGAGCCGAGCATCTCAATCTGTTTGATGGTCTCCCATGACTTCATGTCTACAATGGAAACCAGCGGTTCTCTCAGATGCGGGGTGGCCATGACGGTCCGCTCACCCATCTTCCAGGTAGAACCTGAGCCCAGGTGTGGCAGACCTTCCAAGTCCAGATCAGCAATCTTGTGCCCGATGACCAAATCAACCACCTGTCCACCAATGCCACTGGGGGAAGCACCCATCACGTATTCATCGCTTGGGTCGAGATAGAAATCTTCAACCAAACTTTTGACAGTGATCTTGCGCAAAGGGAACGGGTCTTTGTTAGGCGCAGGCCCCTCAACACGCCAGTCATGGGCAAATCCGTAATGCGGTGAATTAGGGCCATAAAACACTTCCCAAATGGAAGGCGCATCCTTCAGCGCCAACACAAAGCTCTTGCGTTTGGCGGCGAGGTAAACAGCGGAGACACGGCTTGGTGTGCCGTCCTTGCCTTGAACATACTCTAGTTTCTGCAGGCTCAAATCATCAGCGGAGAGAATGACAAAGGTGTTGGGCAGATAGTTCGCTACGGCAATCCACTTGCCATCGTGGCTCAAAGCAATATTACGGCTGTTCAGCCCGGCACGAATACGGCTCACCTCCTGTAACCCGTAAAGGTCATACTTCAGGATCCAGCCATCGCGGGACATGATGTAGACGTAGCGCCCATCAGGGGAGAACTTGGGCTGCCCGCGCGTCCCAAACGGAATTTTGAAACGCGTCAGAACCTCGAAGCTGTCGCCATCCACCACGCTGACAGAATGGTCCAGCGTCTCCACGACCAATGTCAGGTTCATCGGGTCGGCAGACCAGACAGGCTTCACAGTCGCTTTGTAATCATCGTTGGCAATCAGGCTCGCGGAAATCTGCTCCATCGTCCATGTCGGTGCAGGCTTCAATGGCGTCTTAAGAAAAGCGCTGAGTGCATCAATCTCCTGGTCGCTCAGGACATCCTGAAAGGACGGCATCTCAGTTGCGTTTCGCCCGCGTTTGATTGTGTCTTGCAACGCCGTGCCGCGCATACTTCCCAAAGTTTCGGGAAGCAGAGCCGGACCGATCAGGCCCAAACGGTTCTCACCGTGGCACTCTACACAGTGCTTTTGGTAAAGGGCGGCAGGGTCGGCAAGGCAAGCAGATGCTGAAAGAACAGCCGAACCAAGAGCAACAAGGAGCCTGATCATTGAATAAACTCGAATTGGGGGAAAGTACCTCTGAGGCGCAATCACAGTGCTGGTTCAAAGCAACGCAAAAACAAAGGCAAAGCAGTTTATGCGTTTCACCTTAAATACGAACTGCTTTAAGGTGTGACGGTCACCATGCCGATCATCTTCTGCGTTTCCCAATGCGGGCCACACAGATATTGCTGCGATCCCGCGCTCAGGAAGGTGAACTCGAAGGTCTCTTCAGGAAACAATCGATCGGACTCTTTCTCACCCGCCTCATTCAAATGAACGGTGTGGCTTGTCCGCTTGTCAACATTCACCCAGCGTACGGTGGTGCCAACAGGGACAGAAAGCTTTTCAGGGCAAAACCGGTACTCGTACATTTTCACGATAGTGACGCCATCTGCTTCAGCTGCCGGATGTCCAAACATATCGACATAACGGGCTTCAGCCTTCGCGCACAGCGCAGCTGCTTTGTCATCCGCAGCAACAGCAGGTGCCACCATCAAAAAACCCAGAAGAAGTGCGGAAGAGTGAAGAAATCTTGAGTACATGAAGCGCCCCCTTGCAAATGCATATCCAAAAATCACGTATTATTATTGATAAGGATACGCTCGGAAAAACTTAGAGCAAGTTCTGCATATCTCTGAAAAGTGGAAACCGGTTTTCGGATAAAGATACGCAAAAGCAAAAGAATAAGGGAGGATCCAGCCTCCAGAAAAAAAGGTGGCCAATTACTCGGCCACCCTTTGTGTTTTCTTAGCGTCCTACCACATTGATTTGGGCAGTTTCGTCATCCAGTGCCAGACTGGTGTTCAACGTCACGTGGTGGAAACGTGCAGCTGAGAAGTCATCATGGATAGCAAAGCCAACTGTGTAGGTTTTGCCAGCTTCAAGCGGCACATCACCTGGTTTGTCGCTTGCCAGCGGACGGGAGAACACCACAGTCCACATACCAGCAGAAAGCTTGGCAGAAGCAGTGATATCACCGTCGTTTTGGACGCGACGCTCAAGCAGGTAGCCATTGGTTGCGGAACCGTCAGCATAGACGCGCATCAGATCCATGAAGGTACCGTCAGCCAGCAGCTGATCGAGTTCCTCAGCTGATTTCAGCTTGTTCCAACCACCTTGAGCCTTACCACGACGACCTTTGATCTCGACCTTTGTCCGGGTCTCACTCAGGTACTTCTGGATGGACTTCTTGGCTTGCAGCATCTCAGCAACATCACCGGAAGCAGCGATTGCTTCTGGACCCGGATCAAACGGCATGTAGGTGTTGTCTGCATGGCATGTTGCCCAGCAACCAACCTGTTCACCCATCTTGATACCGGTGCCGGTGATCATCATGGCAACCTTGATCTGGTTTTCAGGATCCATCTTGCCACCGTCAACAAATGGTGCAGGTGCATGAGGAGTATCTGGCCATTGCAGGCGGAAGTAGACATTCTCATCATCATGAGCAGCCTGCATCGTTGCGTTGATCACACCACGCTTCCCAGGAATTGGGGTCGGCTCGGTGTTGTCAGTGCCTTTGACGATCTTGTTGCCAATGTTGTTCAGCTCTTTCGCATGACAGGTTGTGCACTGGTCGCCACCCTTTGTCAGCGGACGAGCACCACCGTGCTGCTTGCCGTTCTGCACAAACTCGAAGGAAGCCTGACCAGGGTAGAACAGTGTCATGTCTACGCTGTCCACACCGCTCCAGTCGATGTTGGCACCAACAGTGTCGCCTGCATCAGCAGCAGGTGCTTCACCGGCAGCTTTTGCACGTTCTTCAGCAACGGCTGCGTCAACAGCAGCTGCAATCTGAGCCTGTGTAGCTTCCTGCTGTGCTTTCTTCGCAGTGCTTGCAGCCTCAGCTTCAGCAGCTTCTTTGGCTTCAATGCGAGCAAGGCTCTCCAGATACTCTTTCGGAATCTCGCGAACGTAATTCTGGTCAGGAGCTTCAATCATCTCCAGATATTCATCAGATGCGCGGTCACGAACGTTCTTATGCGCAATACCTTTATGGCAATCGATACAGGTCTGCCCTGTTTTCATTGCATTCAGGTGCTGCTGACGTGCGCGTGGCTTCTGGAACTCCGGCATCATGGATTCAAAATCATGACAGTTACGGCATTCACGAGAGTCAGAAGATTTCATCCGCGCCCATTCGTTTTTGGCGAGGTGCAGACGTTTCTTGTCAAATTTCTCTGGTGTGTTGATCGTGCCGACCAGCTTGCCCCAAACTTCTTTGGATGCCTTGATCTTACGGATGATCTTATGTGTCCAGTCTTTAGGAACGTGGCAGTCTGAGCAAACTGCACCAACGCCTGACCGGTTTACGTCGTGGATAGTGCCCTGATATTCCTGATAGACAAAGTCATTCATCTCGTGGCACGAGACGCAGAATTCTTTTGTGTTTGTGGCTTCCATGACGGTGTTGAAACCGCCCCAGAAGATAATGCCGACGACAAAAGCCCCCAAGAGGCCAGCAACCGGCATTCCCCATAGGAAATACCGGCGCCAGATCGGCTTTTTCTTTTCCGTACCGTTGGACTGGGTCATTTCCAGGCTCCGTTTTGGATTTTCTGTCGACCCATCCTTGTCGGGTCGTGCGCGGTCGGCTTTCAAGATACGGGGAGCAAATCCGTCATCTCCGACTGGTGTCCAGCCGTTGCAGTCTCGATACCGCTGATAAAAAAGAAGGGCGGGCGTGGTGCCCGCCCCTCAAAAGGATCGTTAGATCACATTAGGTAACGTGGTTCGAACGGATGTGAACGTTGAACTTGCCGGTTGGAGCGTAAAGGCCCTTAATCCGGGTTTTCTCTTCAAGGGTTTCTGCGTCGTAAACAACGATTTCACCGTTTGGAGCAAGAGAGTCGCCCATGTTCCAGTTGGATACCCAAACTTCAGAACCATCTGCGTTGAACTCGAAGTGAACAGCGGCATTGCCCTCTGTTTCGGTGATGGTGATTGTTTTCACAATCTCACCGGTTTCTTTCGAGATCACCTGAACAGCCTGCTGAATTTCAGGGTCTGGGTGTTTGGTCTGGTCAGCCCATACGTACTTGGAGTCTGGATGTGTACGGATGAACAGGCCTGGGCCGTCAGTTTCAACTTCGTAACACTTCTTCCAAGCTTCATCAGGACGTCCTGCTGGGTCGTTCGCCCAAACAGAAACAGTACCAACGCCGAGGTGGGTTGTACCTGCAACCGGACCACACTTAGGATCGTTCCAGTTAGCGCCTGGACCTGGGTGTGGAAGAGCAGCAACGTCGATCATAGCTTCGAGCTTGCGCTCTTTGGTGTCGACAACAACCATTTTGTTCGATGCGTTAGCAGCGATCTGGAAGTAACGGCCTGTTGGATCGAAGAAGCCGTCATGCAGGAACTTAGCGGAGTCGATTTTGTCGATACGAAGGTTGTCGATATCGGAGTAATCAACCTGCCACATCTGGCCAAGTTCTTTAACAGCAACCAGCCATGTAGGCTCATTTGGAGTTGTGTAGATAGCAGCAACACGGCTTTCTTCTACATAATCTCCGTCCACGTTCACGCCGCGGGTTGAAACAACCTTAAGCGGTTCCATGGTCACTGCGTCAGAAATCACGAAGTGTGGAGGCCAGTAAGCACCACCAATGATGTATTTGCCATCGCCGGATACGGCAACGTCACGTGCATCATAAGCAACGGTAACTTCAGAAACGAGCATCTTGTCTGGTGTCTGCCAGAGGTCGATTTTCGTCATCTTGCCGTCACGGCCCATGGTGTACCAGAAACGACCTGGATTCTCAGGTTCTGCCAGTTTGTGGTGCTCGGATGCTTTGATCACGTGCACTGCATAACCGGTAGGGATATGAACCAGAACTTCTTTGGTGTCGCCGTCGATGACTGCAACTTTACCTGCATCACGCTCGATAACAACGAAGAAGTTTTCCCAGTTGCGGCCATGCATAGGCTTGGTTGGGTAATCTTTTTCTTCGACGTAAACCTTGCGGGTTTCCTTCATCTGAGCAAGTGACATCTCAGGTGGCTTTGGCGGATCCAACATAATGTAGGTCGCCATGTCCTTGATTTCTTGCTCGCTCAGGATTTCCGAGAAGTTGTTCATGCCGCCTTCTGTGCCCCAGGCGATGATCTTCTCAAGGCGTTCCTGACCTAGCTGAAGGGTACCACCTTCAGTGACGGTGCCGTCTTTGCCTTTTTTCTTCCAATGCGGCTCAAGGTTTTTACCTGTCGCGCCCTTGCGCAAAACGCCGTGACAGCCTGCGCACTGCTCAAAATAAAGCTGCTTAGAACGTTCAAAGGCTTCTTCGCTCAGTGTTGGACCTTCAGCAAATGCAGGTGCAGCTGCACTACCTAGCAACATCGCGAAGCCGGCCGCTAAAGCGTACCCTGACCCACGTCTCTTATTTTGTAACATTCTCAATCTCCAATGCTGGTGAGACGAGGTCACAGTGAATTGAACGGCCGCTGTCCTCCTTGACTAATGTTAAGCAAGAAAACTTAGAACCCCGCCCTGAAACATCACGCCCCAAAAAACCGCCGAAAACTCCCCATTTAGCCAAACTTGCGACAGAACGTCTCAACCGGGCTTTTCATTCAGTGGACAATAACCATGCGTTGAAACAGCCTTGAGCTGGAAATCGGCATTAAAACAGATAACGTATTGAAGTAATTGACTTTAATTTTATGAGCGGCTGTCGTGTGTGGCAGTCAAGGAGAATGACGAACGATCGTTCAACTGATTCTTGCTTTTGAGACTCCAGTTTTGCGTACTCCCAAAAACAGCCCCACAGACTCGCACATAGTTTTCAACTTCGGTTAAATTAAACGTTTATATTTTGTGGCGCTCTCTGATATATCTCTAGTGTGGGTGATTCCTTGAGCGTCACTTTTTGAGAAATAGTCGTTGTATTGAGGCGTTTTGAATGTTGGAGTTGGGGACCTGTTATTATCCTGAGCAATGGCCAGAAGCCATTTGGGCTGATGATGCGTATCAGATGGTTGAGCTTGGGTTGAAATGGGTACGTATTGCTGAGTTTTCGTGGGCTTTGGTTGAACCGGAGGAGGGGAAGTTCGATTGGGCTTGGTTGGACAGAGCTGTCAACGTGCTCGGTCAAGCAGGGCTGGATGTTGTTATGTGTACACCAACCGCAGCGCCTCCCAAATGGCTCATCGATAAGCATCCAGAAATTCTTCCCGTCGATGAAAACGGAGTAACACGAAAATTTGGAGCGAGGCGCCACTACTGCTTTTCAAGCCCAATTTATCTTGAGTATGCGACAAAAATTGCGGAAGCATTTGCTCAAAGATATAGTCAGAATCCGTATGTCAAAGCCTGGCAGATTGACAACGAGTATGGGGATCACGACACAATTCATAGTTATTCGCCTGCAGCAAAGCGGGCCTTTGGCGAGTGGTTAGAGCACCGTTATAGCTCAATCGAGCAGCTAAACGAGGCATGGGGAACATGCTTCTGGGGTATGAAATACTCCGCATTCTCTCAGATTGAGCTGCCGAACAATCTGGTAGAGGAGCCAAGCCCAACTCATTTGTTGGATTACTATCGCTTTTCCTCTGATCTGGTCGTTAAGTTCAATCGGGCTCAAGTAGATACCCTTCGAAAATTTGTTGGAAGCTCGCCAATCACGCATAATTTTATGGGCCACAATGCGGACTATGATCATTATGCCGTTGGTGCGGATGTCGACTTTGCCTCTTGGGACAGCTACCCCATGGGTGCACTTGTCTACTCGCCGAAGGAAGATGCTGAGAAAGCAAAGCTTCTGCGGGTTGGTTTGCCAGATCAACCTGCGTTTAATCATGATCTGTATCGCCATGTTGGCAAAGGTAAAGCCTGGGTGATGGAGCAGCAACCCGGACCTGTGAACTGGGCGAAGCATAACCAATCTCCTCAGGATGGCATGATCCGCCTTTGGACGTGGCTGGCTTATGCGCACGGCATTGATGTTGTCTGTTACTTTCGTTGGCGCCAATCAAAATTCGCGCAAGAGCAATTTCATACAGGTCTTCTCTTGCCGAACAATGAGCCCGATCAGGCTTTTAGTGAAGTGGCTCAAGTTGCGAACGAGTGCAAACTGCTGCCCGAAGCCGGTGAAAAGCCAAAAGCACAGGTTGCGCTTGTCCTTGATTATCCATCTCGATGGGCAGCTCGTACCTTGCCTCAGGGAGCTGACTACTCCAGCGCGAAAATTGCGATGGATTGGTACGCAACACTCTCCAGGATGGGCGCGGATGTCGATATCATTGGCCCGCACTCCGATCTCAGTGATTACAAGCTGATCATCCTCCCGGATATGATCATAGATAATCCGAAATTTACTTCGCGATTAAATGAGGCAGCCGCCAAGGTCTTTCTGGGGCCGCGCTCTGGCAGTAAAACTGAACACATGCATGTTTCGGAGCCTTTGCCACCAGGCAGCCTCAAAGAGCTCATCGACCTTGATGTTGTGCGGGTGGAGTCTTTGCCTCGTTACAATCAGGACCAGATTGTTTTCGAGGGGGAACGTGGAAATGTCACCAACTGGCGGGAGAGCATTAAGGCCTCTGAGGAGGTCTTAGGGCACTTCAGGTCCGATTATCGCGATGGGTATCCGGCATTGGTTGGTAATCAGAAATGCATCTATGCAGCGGCACACGTTGACGATGCTTTGCAGGAAAAAATAGCAACTTATCTTGTGAAATGGGCGGACGTTGAGTTACATGCAGGCCTACAAGAAGACCTCCGTATTACGTGTCGCGGACAACTTAAGTTTGCGTTCAATTTCACCAATGAAATAAAATATCTGAAGCTACCGGAAGCTGCGGTGATCTATGTAGGGGCAGGTCACATATCGGCCTTTGGAGTTGTAATCTGGTCAGACAGTCCGATTGAGTGAGTAAGGCGATTAAAGCATAAGTAGCTTTACATATAAAATTAAACGTTTATATTTTGAGCGGCCTTGCTCAGCTTCGGGGGGAGATCCATGGCAGGCGTAGATATCAAGCAGCTTTACAAAAGCTTCGGCAAGACAGAAGTGCTCACCGGAATCGATTTGAGTATCCGGGATGGAGAGTTTGTCAGCTTCCTTGGTCCGTCTGGATGCGGAAAGACGACACTCCTGCGTTCCATTGCAGGGCTTGAAGAGGTGTCTGGTGGCTCTGTCAGGTTGGGAGAGCGCAACATAACGCAGTTGCCACCCGCTAAACGCGATATTGCGATGGTGTTTCAGAACTACGCGCTCTATCCGCACATGAACGTCTACAAGAACCTGTCTTTCGGTCTTTCCTTAAATGGTGTCCCTAAAGTGGAGATTGAAGAACGAGTACAGACTGCCGCACGAATTCTGCAAATTTCCGATCTCTTGAAACGCCGCCCAAGACAGCTGTCAGGTGGTCAGCGTCAGCGCGTGGCTATTGGGCGCGCCATTGTCCGTGATCCTAAGTTATTCCTGTTGGATGAGCCTCTGTCTAATCTGGATGCAGGTCTTAGAGTGAGCATGCGGGTGGAACTTGCCAGTCTTCACCGCCGGTTGGGTGTGACCATGATTTACGTCACGCATGATCAGGTAGAAGCAATGACGCTTTCTAGTCGTGTCGTTGTTCTGAACAAAGGTGTGGTGGCACAGTTCGGTACACCGCTTGAGTTGTTTTATGCTCCGCAAAACCTGTTTGTTGCCGGTTTCATCGGTTCACCCAAGATGAACATGATGAAAGTAAACGCCAATGCTATCAATGAGATGAGTATCGCACTCACATCAGAAAGCATCTCTGGCTCTATTTCGTTTCAGTTAAGTGCTCCCGTGCAACAAGTCCCCGACCAGCCTCACACTTTTGGTATTCGCCCAGAAAATGTGGGGCTGGTTGAGGAAGCCGAGTCTCATATGAGCGGCAACGTGGAACTGGTCGAGCGATTGGGAACAGAAAGCCAGGTTCATGTTCGTTTGGACTCTGGTCAGGGGCTCACGGCCGTCACCAGAGGAACGCATCCGGTCAATATGGGCGACAGGGTCCATCTCAATTTTCCAGCAGAGCACTGCCATCTTTTTAGTCCTGAGGGGGAGGCCTATCCACGCAAGTTGGATGGGGAAACGCGTTCATTGATTGAACGTCAGGAGACTGCAGCACTTTGCATTGCATAGAAGGAGGAGAGGAATGAAAAAGCGTCTGAAACAATTAGCGATGGTGACAGCAGTTACCTCAATGGCTTTGGGAGGAGCCAGTGCTGCATTCGCAGAAGAGGTGCTCCGCTTTGCAACATGGAACAGCAGCGAGAACCTCGCTATTCTACAGGAAATCTCAAAGCGTTTTGAAGCTGCAAATCCCGGCGTAAAAGTGCAGGTAGAATCCTACGGTGATGGTTATGACAAGAAGCTCATTGCAGCATTCGGGGCCGGAAACCCACCTGATGTCATGTACATGTGGAACTACCCTAAGTACTACAAGTCTCTGATGTCTCTTGACGAGTTGATGGCGCGTGATGCTGAGAGCATGGATCTTGAGGATATTCCTGCGGGTCTAATCAATACCACGCGGATAGAAGGCAAGGCCTACGGCATTCCTGCGGGCTTCACCACTCATGTCGTCTTCTACAACAAAGATATGTTTGAAGCTGCTGGTGTTGCCGAGCCAAAAACAGGATGGACTTGGTCAGATCTGCGTGAAAAGGCCGCGCAATTCCGCGACAAGGGCAGTAAGACCTATGGTTTTGCTGTGGAAGCCAAGCCAGATCCATATGACTATGAGCAGTTCTTCTGGTCCAACGGTACGCGCTTTATTGCGGAAGATGGCAGTTCAGTTGATGGATACATGAACAGTCCGGAAGCTGTCGAAGTGCTGACCATGTTTGCTGAAATGGCGAAAAACGAAGAGGCAACGGTTCTCGGCATTGGTGATAACACCTCAGGCTCTGCACTCTTTAAAGGTAGCAAACTGGCCATGTTCCAGAGTGCTATGTGGTCCAAGGGGGGCATCGACAAAGCAGGCATAAACTATGGCGTTGCCATGTTGCCTGCGTTTGGTGACAAGCCTGTTCATTCATCAATCGGCGCCTCTGCTATGTCCGTCGCGAAGGCGACGAAAAATCCTGAGCTGGCTTGGGAATTTGTTAAATTCTACGCCTCCCCAGAGGCCGTCAAGTTGCTTGAAAACGACTTGCCAATCCGCACAAGTGTCGCTGAAGAGATGAACCTTACAGCTGACCCGGTCTACAAGCCATTTTTTGAAATGCTGGCCCTTTCTGATCGGGAATCCAACGCGTTTCTCAAGCACAAAAACTGGAGCAAGATCCAGACTAATCTTGAACGTGCGATTGAGGCAACCATGATCGAAAAAGGTAACGCTAAGAAACACTTGGACAGTGCTGTTGCGCGCTCGAAGCGTCACCTGAAATAAGAAATGTTGGGGGAGGGAGAGATGTCTACATTGGTCGTGCAGGATGAAGTATCCGAGGAGCGGCATCGCTTCATTGAAAAGCTAACACCATATCTATTCATCTCTCCCTGGATCTTGGGCTTCCTGTTTTTCACATTGGGGCCGCTCATCTTCTCGTTCATCATGAGCTTTTATGACTGGCCTGTGGTGGGAGAGCGTACATTTGTTGGGCTACAGAATTACGAGGTGATGCTGACAGAAGATCCGCTGTTCTGGGATAGTCTCTGGATTACCGTCAAGTTCGGTCTGTTCTTCGTGCCATTTAATGTGATCCTTGGATTATTGCTGGCTGTACTGCTCAATCAGAAAGTCTTTGGCACAGGCGTCTTTAGAACGATCTTTTATCTGCCCTCGGTAATCTCCGGCGTTGCACTGGTAACCATCTGGGCGTGGATCTACAGCCACGAATACGGCATCCTGAACTTTCTGCTTGGATTGGCAGGTATTGAAGGGCCGAATTGGTTGGGGGATCCAAACTGGTCGCTGCTGGCTATCGTGATTGCATCTCTTTGGGGCCTGGGCGGCACCATGCTCATATTGCTGACTGGCCTGCAATCCATCCCAAAAGAACTTTATGAGGCGGCCAAAATGTCTGGTGTGCCAGCGTGGGCACGACTTATCTATATTACCATCCCAATGCTCTCACCCATGCTGCTTTTCACTGTGATCACGTCGATCATCTCAGCCTTTCAGCAACTCACAATCGCGCTGTTACTGACCGGTGGTGGACCACTGGAGAGCACCTATTTCTTCGCCATGTACATTTACGATAATGCCTTCAAGTATTTCGAGATGGGTTTTGCTGCTGCAAACTCATGGGTCATGTTCCTGATCATTCTCGTCCTGTCCATGTTGGTCCTGAAATCATCTTCCGCATGGGTTTACTACGAAGGGGAGATGAAGAACTCGGAGGCAGCTGATGACTAGAGCTCTCACATATGGCGCCCTGCTGTTTCTCTCAGCAATGTTCATCATACCGTTCTATTGGACATTCATCACGGCAGTAAAAAGCATTGGCGAGCTCTATCAGTTCCCGCCAGTCTTCTGGCCCGATGAGGTTATGTGGGATAATTTTGTCACCGCTTGGTTCAAGCAACCATTCGATGTCTATCTCAAGAATTCTGTGATTGTGGTGATCCTTTCCACCATCGGGCAATTGTTTTCCTGCTCTCTGGTAGCCTTTGGTTTTGCCCGCTTCAAGTTCAGAGGCCGTGACGCTATTTTCGTCCTGTTGCTCTCCACCATGATGATCCCGTGGGATGTGAAAATGATCCCGCTCTACATGGAGTTCAACATGCTCGGCTGGATCAACACGCTCAAACCACTGATCGTTCCGGCCTACTTCGCAGATGCGTTCTTCGTGTTCCTGCTGCGCCAGTACATCATGACTGTACCCATTGAGATTGACGAAGCCGCCCGCATGGATGGCGCCAACTCCTGGCAAATCTATTGGCGTATTCATCTGCCGTTGATGATGCCTGCTCTGGTGTTGGTTGGCACGTTCCACTTCATGAACGCGTGGAACGACTATCTTGGCCCGCTGATCTATCTGAACGACCAGTCCAAATACACACTAACGCTGGGCCTTTCCATGTTCAAAGGTCTGCATGAAACGGACATCACGTCCATCGCGGCCATTACTGTGGTTCTTTGCATCCCGCCGCTGATCCTGTTCTTTTTTGCGCAGCGCTACATCATGGACGGCTCAATCGGCTCCTCGGTGAAGGGATAAGGCATGACGCTATTTGACTTCGACCGCGTGCCATTCTCCCGCCACCAGCGCTTTACAACGCTCTCCATGATGCGCGGTCGGGATAATGAACAGCACTGCTATCTACGCTATATTGCTGGTGGAGATGAACGACCAAGCCTGGGCCGCTTGTGCAAGCTGGAGCTTCTGAGCAAGGATGGCACAGTACTCACCCCTCAGTTCACGCTGTCTCCACATCGTCTGGATGCTGATCTGTTCTCAAATGGGAGAAAGCAGGGATATGTCAGCTTCTGCATTGGTGAGGGAGAACTGCTACGCATCAAAGGGCAGGGCGTCTTACTGAAGTTCGCCTTGGAAGGCTCCCGTTATGATTACGCTTTCCAACACCCCAACGGAGACCAATGCATCGTTGCAGCAGGTGAAAACCTGCGGTTGACACCGTTCACAACAGCTGGTGATGCTGTTGTTGAAGGCAACTGGCGCCGCGATCATGCAGACAACGTTTCCCTGATCTTCTCTGGAGAGCAGTTTGAAGGTGGTATAATCCTTCAACGCCGCCTCTGTCCTGAAGTCGAGAAACAGTCCTTCGAAGAAGCTCAGGCAACATCTCGGCAAGCCTTTTTCAACTGGCATGGCAAGCAAGACCAAAGTGAAGCGGAGCAACTCGCCACCTACCTCCTTTGGGCAAACACTGTTCCTGCAGAAGGAGCGCTAACGCATCCGTCTACCTACATGTCCAAGAACCACATGATCAATATCTGGAGCTGGGACAACGCCTTTTCTGCAATCGGGCTTGCTGGTATCGATCCTGATCTGGCATTTAGTCAGTTCGCTGCAATTTTTGACTGGCAAGATGACAGCGGACTACTGCCGGATTTTGTGCACGATGCTGGCGCTTCCTTTGCATTCACAAAACCACCCGTCCACGGTTGGGCACTCCTGCACATCTTTGAAGCCTATCGTGATTGCTTTAACTCAGAGCAGCTCGTGTATCTCAGAGACAAGATGGAACGCCAGCTCAGCTATTGGCTCACGCATACACGCGCAAATGAACAGGAGCTTCCCAGCTACTTTCACGGCAACGACAGTGGCTGGGACAACGCCAGTTTCTTCGATCACGGCGGTCCGGTCGTTGGACCAGACCTGCCAACATTCCTATGCCTGACAGCCACCTGCATTGCGCGGCTCTACCGCAAATCAGAAGACCCGAATACCGCGAGTAAGTTTGATCATGTCAGCAAACAAATGAAAGACCTGATGATAAACCAGCTATGGAACGGCAAGATCTTTGAGTTCCGCAAACCTGCTCAGCCAGACTTGGTCTTGCCAGACACTAGCCTGGCGCAGTTTATGCCTCTTCTGCTTGGCAGTGACCTGCCAAGAGAGATTGCAGGCAAACTCATAGAAAGGTTCAATACTCAGGGCTTCCTCACTGAATGGGGACCTGCTACCGAAAACCCGCAAAGCACGTATTATGAGGCCGATGGGTATTGGCGTGGGCCAATATGGGCTCCAACGACATTACTGATCTTTGACGGTTTATGCCGGCAAGGCGAAATCCGGCTGGCTCACGAGCTGGCAACGCGGTTCATGAAAACCTGCGAGGCCTCAGGAATGGCGGAAAACTTTGATGCTTTGACTGGAACCGGTCTTCGCGACAAAGCCTTCGCTTGGACATCTGCCGTTTATCTTCGTTTTCAGAATGTGCTTTCCAAAGCGCAACTGACCCCAGCTTGAGTACCCCATGGCGCAAAGACCGACGATCAAAACAATTGCTAAGGAAACCGGGCTTTCAACGGCAACAGTATCGAAAGCACTAAATGCCTCGCCGCAGGTGCGCCCACGCACACGTGACAAAGTACTGCAAGCGGCTAAAGAGCTGGGATACGAACTTAACATCAGTGGAGTTCAACTCCGGACTGGCAAGACCTATCAGATAGCCATGATCACAGTCATTGCATCACCTGATGATGACGAATGGGCAGGTGTTGGTTACACGCAGCTGATCAGCGGAATATCCCGTGCAATTGAGCATACGCCTTACAGAGTTGTGCAGCATCAGGTTGCCAGTTTTGATGATAGCTTTGAGGTTATAAAACGCATCGTTCAAAACAAAAAAGCCGATGGAATCATCATCTCCGGGACGAGAGTAAATGATCCGCGCATCAGCTTCATGCAGGAGCAGGACTTTCCGTTTGTTACCTACGGAACCAGTGACGCCAGCGCACCCCATGCGTTTGTTGATACCGATAACCGCCGTATTGTGACGATCTGTGTTGAGCGTTTGCTCTCCAAAGGTCATCGCCGCATCGCGATGATCAATGCCAGAGAAGAGTTGAACTATACTCAAAACCGTATTGAGGCTTACAAAGCCGCACTGTCAAAGGCGGGCCAGACATTCGACCCTTCACTGCTTGCTTACGGGCGCCTGACACCGGCCTTCGGGCGAGAACAGCTTTTTGAAATGTCCATGTTTGATGAGCCGCCGACTGCCTACATCTGTGCCAATGAAGCAACCGCAATGGGGGTTCTGTCAGGCTTTCAGGTGCGTGGTATGGAACATGGCCGGGATGCTGTCGTTATTGCGACAGATGACCTGAACGTGTCGCAGTATTTCTCACCGCCAATTACAACATGTTATCTCCCGATATCAAAGCCGAGCGAAACGCTGGGCAAGTTCATGCTGGACTTAATTGGCGGTGAGGATCCTATCAATCTCCAAAAGCTGTTCGTACCAGACCTCATTGAGCGCGGCGCAGATACCTGCAACTTGGAGAGACAGTAAGGGCTCTTCAGCCGCTCCCATCTGCAATCAGAGCAACATCCCTATACCCTTGCTTTGCAAGCGCCTCTGCACCGCGCCATGCGCGCAGGCCTGTGCGGCAGCAAAGGGTGATGCGGTGTGCAGGGTTAAAGTTGTGCTGGCCAAGTTCATCGGGGGCAAGACGCAGTGCGGTATTGCAGATAGGTTGGGGCGCTTCTGACGCATCTCGAAGTTCAACTACAACGTCGTCCTGCTTCAGTTCACTAATTGAGATAAAGGGTGCATGCCAGTCCGGTTCTTTGGCGTTGAGAAACGAAAAGCCACCGAACTCAAATCTCTTTAAATCCAATGTAGTGAGACGACCCAATGGGCTGGGAGAAAAGTCCAGCAGCACCGCTAAAGTCATTTGTGCCTGCATTGCTCCGATGCTTCCGACCGAAGGGCCGAGGACACCAGCACTGGCGCAATTGGCAGAGTTGGTTGGTGGGGAGGGGAAGACAGCTCGCAGTGATGGCGCACCACCACAAAAACCTCCGAGATAACCGGAGGTTCCAAGCGCAGAGGCTGAGATAAGCGGTTTGCTTTGTTGGTAGCATTCATCTGAGAGCGTGTAAGAGGCTGCAAACGTATCTGCAGCATCCACGATGATATCTGCCTGGGCAATCAGTCTACCCGCATTTGCAGGATCCAGAGCAATGTTGAGCGCGCGTAGCTCGACCTCTGGGTTGTATCCATGTAACCGAGCTGCTGCGGCATAGGCCTTGCTCTCCCCCACATTTGCCGGTGAATACAAAGGCTGTCGATGCAGATTACTCTCTTCAATCACATCGGGATCAACAATCGTGATAATGCCCACACCGGCACCGGTAAGATATTGCAGGACAGGGCAGCCTAAACCGCCAGCACCAACAACGAGGACATGAGCGGATAGCAACCGCTCTTGCCCTGCGGTTCCAACTTCTGGCAAGAGCATCTGGCGGTCATAACGTGTCATTGCTTACAAGCCTCCACCCATTCCTGAGTTCGGGCAATCGGATCGTGTGCCTGTAAAATGTCTGTCACCACTGCAGCGCTATCAGCACCAGCTTCAAACACACCGGCAAGTCGCTCCGGCGTTAGCCCACCTATGGCAACAAGAGGCGTCTTGCCAACCATCTGTTTCCAGCGGCTGACACGCTCCAAACCTTGTGGAGCCCACTTCATTTTCTTCAGCTTGGTTGGGTAGACCGGGCCCAGAGCGACATACTCGGGCTTGAAGGAGAGAGCACGATCCAACTCGGCCTCATCATGGGTGGAAAGACCAAAGCGAACACCAGCCTTCTGGAGTGTTGCAAAGTCAGCACTGTCCATGTCTTCCTGCCCAAGATGAACGAAATCACAGCCAAGCTTTAATGCCAGCTCCCAATAGTCATTGATGATCAGTTGAACATCATGTTGATGGCAACAATCACGAGCCTGCGCAATTTGCTGTCGAATAACCTGTTCAGGTTGGTCTTTGATTCGTAGTTGAACAAGCTTCACGCCCTGGGGGACAAGCTTTTCAATCCAGTCCGCGTCTCCGGCAATCAGATAAAACCGTTCCATCAGATCAACTCCGCCATGCCAAGGATTGGGGTAGAGGGAACCGCCATGTCGCGCGGGTCCATTGGGTCTGCAATGTATCCATTCCGCCCCGCTTCAATTGCCTGCGCCATAGCCTGCGCCATCAAAACCGGGTCACCTGCTTTGGCAACTGCGGTATTGAGCAGAACAGCATCCATGCCAAGCTCCATTGCACGCGTGGCGTCAGAGGGACGCCCAATACCCGCATCTACGATCAAGGGTACATCCGGAAAATGAGCCCGCATGGCCCGCAAGGCCTCAGGATTTCGCAGGCCCTGACCAGACCCGATGGGAGCCCCCCATGGCATCAGCAGTTCGCATCCGGCTTCCAGCAGTTTTTCGCCAACCACAAGATCATCAGTTGTGTATGGAAACACCTTGAAATCATCTGCACAGAGAATCCTCGCAGCTTCGACCAACCCAAAGATATCGGGCTGTAAGGTGTCTGAGTTGCCGATAACCTCTAGCTTGATCCAGTCAGTTCCAAACAACTCGCGAGCCATCTGTGCAGTAACAACGGCTTCTTGCACGCTATGGCACCCAGCGGTGTTGGGCAGAATCTTACAGCCACTATCTTTCAATAGCCCCCAGAATCCAGCTCCAGAACCGTCCGCCGTCTCGCGCCGCAAAGAGACTGTGATGATCTCTGCTCTGCTGGTCTCAATTGCTTTTTGTAGCACAGCAGGAGAAGGGTATTGCGCTGTCCCGAGCAACAGCCGGGAACTGATGTCTGTACCATAAAGCTGCATGTTACCCTCCCTGCATAGGCGCAAGAACTTCCAATCTATCGCCTTCTGAAAGGGATGTCTTCGGGTAGTCCTCACGAGGAACAAAACGGCCGTTCAAAGCCGTCGCAACAGCGGGGCTGGTGAACTCCAACTCCGTAAGAGCATCCTCCAACGTTTCGTTGGTGACGTCGCGTGGTTCTGCATTCACGATGATCTTCATGCACAAGCCTCCTTCAAAAGATGTTGTGCTGCTTGCTGTGCCAGTGCTGGTGCAAGCAGAAAACCGTGGCGGTAAAGCCCGTTGAGGTGAAGAGACCCGTCATGCTCGACCAGTCGAGGCAAGTTGTCTGGAAACGCTGGACGCAATCCCGCTCCAATTTCCACCACGCTGGCCTCGGCAAAGGCAGGGTGAATGGCAAAGGCTGCGCTCAGCATTTCTGTAAGGGATCGTAGGGTAGGAGGACGTTCAGAATTACTCTCCACCATCGTTCCGCCAATCATGAACAACCCATCAGCCCGCGGCACCAGATAAAGCGGCATACGTGGGTGTAAGAGCCGGATGACACGGGAAAGCTGAACCTCAGGACAATGCAAAATCGCCATCTCACCGCGCACAGCCCGCAAGTCAGGAAGGCTGGATGCAGTTGCTGTGCAATTGAGATTGACCCGCGCAGGTGCAGTCCTTCCGTATTGGATCCCTACCCCAAGCTCCTGAACAGCCCTTGTCAGGTCAGCCAGTGCCTGCCGCGGATCCAGATGCGCCTCCTCTTTGAAAAACAGCCCACGCTCAAAGCGTCCAGCCAATGCTGGCACCAGCTCTGAGATCGCGTGACCGTTCACCTCGGTAAAGTGTGAGGTCCGCCGTGCAAAGCGGGTCAACTCGGCCTGATCGCGCGGCGGAGTAACCACCAGCGTTCCGTGCCGGGTAACAAGCGTTACCTGAGACCACCAATCAGCGGCCTGCACCCCAAGTGTAACAACGTCTTCTTCTGCGCTTTCACGCTCGCAAAACGGAGCAAGCATGCCGCCGGCAAACCGTGCGACACTGCTTTCGCCCGGTTTAGCGGATTTTTCAAAGATAGTGACGGATGCACCGCGCTTTGCCAGCTCATAGGCGGAAGCCAGCCCCGCAAGGCCAGCTCCTGCAATTGTAATCACTGTTCTGTTCCTTCAAGTGGCAGATACAGCTTGCCACCTTCCCGGAACTTGGCTGCCATGGCCTCCATACCTTCCTTTTGCGCTTCGGCGCGGATGTCATGGGAGATCCGCATGGAGCAGAACTTCGGTCCGCACATAGAACAGAAATGAGCCACTTTATGCGCGTCTTTTGGTAGCGTTTCATCGTGGAACTCTCGCGCAGTATCCGGATCGAGAGAAAGGTTGAACTGATCCTCCCAGCGGAACTCAAAGCGTGCACGGGACAAGGCATCATCCCGCCGCTGGGCATCCGGCAATCCTTTCGCAAGATCCGCGGCGTGAGCTGCAATCTTATAGGTGATCACACCGGTTTTCACATCATCCCGGTCCGGCAATCCCAGATGCTCTTTTGGTGTCACATAGCAAAGCATGGCACAGCCAAACCACCCGATCATCGCAGCACCAATGCCGGAAGTGATGTGGTCGTAGCCAGGAGCGATATCCGTGGTGAGAGGGCCAAGCGTGTAAAACGGTGCCTCATGGCAGCATTCCAGCTGCTTATCCATGTTCTCTTTGATCTTGTGCATGGCCACATGACCTGGGCCTTCAATCATAACCTGACAATCCTTGGCCCATGCAATCTTGGTCAGCTCCCCAAGCGTCTCCAGCTCGGCAAACTGGGCTTCATCATTTGCATCTGCAATGGAACCCGGACGCAATCCATCACCAAGAGAAAACGCCACATCGTACTGGCGGCAAATATCGCAGATCTCGTCAAAATGCTCATAGAGGAAGCTGTCTTTGTGATGATGCAGACACCACTTCGCCATGATGGAACCACCACGGGAGACAATCCCCGTCACGCGATTAACGGTCATCGGCACCATGTGAAGGCGCACACCAGCATGGATCGTGAAGTAATCAACCCCTTGCTCTGCCTGCTCAATCAACGTGTCGCGGAAGATTTCCCAGGTCAGGTCTTCGGCAACTCCATTCACCTTCTCAAGTGCCTGATAAAGCGGGACGGTCCCAATCGGTACAGGACTATTGCGGATGATCCATTCACGGGTGTTGTGAATGTTACGCCCCGTAGACAGATCCATCACCGTGTCAGCGCCCCAGCGGATCGACCACACCATCTTGTCGACTTCCTCTTCCATGGAGGAGGTGACAGCAGATGTACCCATATTGGCGTTGATCTTGACCAGAAAGTTCCGCCCGATGATCATCGGCTCACTCTCAGGGTGGTTGATGTTTGACGGTATGATCGCGCGGCCAGCAGCCACTTCATCACGTACAAACTCCGGTGTTACATAATCAGGGATGCTCGCACCCCAGTCATTGCCACACCGCTCTTCTGCAACCGCTTCCCGCAACTGGTTTTCGCGGATGGCGATAAACTCCATCTCCGGTGTGATAATGCCAGCGCGGGCATAGGCCAGCTGGGTGACGGCTTTACCGTCCTTTCCGCGCAAGGGGCAAGGCTTCACTGGAAATTCTGGAACAAGCCGGTCGCCTTTCATAAAACCATTGTCTTCAGGTTTAATCTCGCGGCCATCATACTCCTCGGTGTCACCGCGCGCCTCAATCCACTTGCGCCGTAGAGCAGGCAAACCTTCAGAAATATTCGTTGTTGCCGTTGGGTCCGTGTAAGGACCGGAACTATCATAGACTGGCAGCGGTGTTTCACCTGCTGTCGGGTGAACGCTGATCTCGCGCATGGGTACAAGCACGTCTTCGTGCAAGCTGCCACGAACATAGATTTTGCGCGCTGCTGGCAAAGCGCCTGTGGTGATGGATGGGTTCGGCGTCGTCATAATGGTGCTCCTCAAGTTCATAACTCGAAAAAGACACCAGATGAGTTTTGGCTGGGAAACGGCAGAAAGAACTTCTGCTGCTAAGATCGCGGTTGTTACACTAGTCTTACAAACAGGCCCCGCGACCTGTGCTTCCTACGCCAGTATCAACTGGGTCAGGTTCTAAGGGTCGCGTCGCCGAGCTTGCGCTCTGTCAGCCTCTCAGTCTCCTTGGTGAGACTCCCCTGCATACATGATTTTGCTAGAACGATTATGAACTAGTGTCAAGGTAGGTTCGGTTCAGGTGAGGTTCAGAAATCTTTTGTAAATTGGATTTCATGAGAGGGGAGTTGCTGACACTTATTGGATTTTGCGGTTTGCGTTCCTATCTCTCATCTAAGAATTTCACATCTGGATATCGCGAAAAATAATATCAACGAATGCTTGAAAACTGTTCTCTCCCATCCGTTTTAGCTGGCCCGATCTTGCGTCGACTGGAAACCTCACGTTTAACATTCTGGCTCGCAGTGCGCGCTCCGGCAAATGTAAAGCTGGACTTGTTCCCACAAGGTGGTGAACCGCAAATCTACGAGCTGACGAAAGCGCAAACTGAGGTAAACCTGATCTCAGCAGGGGCACATCTCCACTACCTCCTGATCGATCTACCTCTCCAACGCCCATTACCGCAAGACACTTGGATCAGCTATCGCCTCGCTCTGCGTATGGAGGATGATGAGGAGGCTGGGTGGCAGGATCATTCCGTATGGGCGCCTGATCTTTGCTATGAAAATCAGGAACTCCCAGGTTTTCTGCTAAGCTCAAAAGTTTCCTCACTCCTGCACGGGTCCTGCCGCAAACCACATCACGAATCCGGCGATGGTCTGGTCGCAGCCGATCAGTTTCTGGCAAAGCATATCAGAGCTGAGAAGGGCACCAAAGTTGATAAGGAAAAATGGCCAGCTGCCCTCGTGATGAGTGGCGATCAGATTTACTCAGATGATGTTGCTGGCCCCATGCTGCGAGCTATCCATGTGCTTATCGAAAAACTCGGTATCACTGAGGAACAGCTGGCAGGCTTGGAAAGCAAAGTGTCTGATAAGGCATCAGATTTCTACCAGCACGGCGACACCTACTACCGCCGCGAAAAGTTTCTCCCAAGCCTGGAAAAGAACCGGAAGCTCTGGCTTGTCTTGTTCGGTGGCGTAGAAAAACCGATCTTCACTGCCGATCATGCCCATAACCATCTGATCACACTTGCTGAATTCTTGGCAATGTACCTCCTCGTCTGGTCTCCGGCGCTATGGGATTTGGTTGAGACAGATGCGCCCAAAGGACTGACACCAGAAGAAGCAGCGCTCTATGAGAGCGAACGGAAAATTCTGAAAGAGTTTGTTGCGGGCCTCAGTCAGGTGCGCCGTCTGTTTGCGCATCTTCCGGTCGCGATGATCTTTGATGACCATGATGTCACTGATGACTGGAACCTCAACCGTGATTGGGAAGAGACCGCCTACGGCCATCCGTTCTCCCGACGGATCATTGGCAATGCCTTGTGTGCCTATATGCTCAATCAGGGGTGGGGCAACCGACCTGAAGCGTTCTCAGGTGGAACACTTGAAGCGATGACGCAAGCTGTCACGGTGCCCGGCACAAACAGCTACGATGAGTTTCTGGATCATCTCTTCGCCTTTGAAAACTGGGACTATCACTGGGAACTAGACCCACCACTGCTGGTGCTGGATACGCGCACACGTCGATGGAGATCAGAGCGGGCAGGATATCTACCCTCGGGCCTTCTGGACTGGGAAGCGGTCACAGATTTACAACGATCTCTGCGCGGAAAAGACGCCGTGCTACTCGTCTCCGCAGCTCCGATCTTCGGCGTAAAGCTGATCGAAACGCTGCAGAAGCTGCTCACGTTCATGGGCAAGCCGCTCATGGTGGATGCGGAATACTGGATGGCACATCCGGGAACGGCAGATGGCATTTTGAACGTGTTCCGCCACCGCAAAACGCCAGATCGTTTTACGACCCTTTCTGGTGATGTGCACTATTCCTTTGTTTACGATGTCGAGTTACGCGGACATTCTCGTGGGCCTGACATCTGGCAAATCTGCAGCAGTGGCATCAAAAACGAGTTCCCGGCCAAACTGCTTGATAAACTCGACCATCTGAACCGCTGGCTCTATGCGCCTCGCTCTCCCTTGAACTGGCTCACCAGACGACGTGGCATGAAGGTTATTCCGCGCAAACCTGTGGGCACGCATCATGGCCGACGCTTGCTGAATGCAAGTGGCATTGGATTAGTTGAGTTTGATGAACACGGCGGCCCAGATCAAATCAGCCAGTTGCTGCCTGATGGACGTCAGGTCGTCTTTGTACGCCGCGAAGAAGAAGCACGCTGGGATTGACCAAGAAAAAAACTAGGTCCAAAACAATACCTGTGGCCTGCAATTGTCACAGGTAACTGTTAGAAATCTATTGGGATTACGCAAGTTGCGGGTCTTTTCTAATATATCATTGCCATATCGTGAGTTGTTGGTATGCTATTGGTATCAGGGAGAGTCTCGTGTCCAGCATATCCAAAAAAGTGGGGTTTCCAGAACATTCCAATCCGCAGGAGTGGCGTGAAACCGAGCAAAGATCTTCACGTTATGCAGGCTTGGAAACATGGGGGACTGACGAAGTCCTCAAAGCCTTGCTGGGTGGTCAAATGCAAGCCCTCAACGCTGTTTGGTCTGCGTTGGGAGAGCTGGAAGCCGCAGTGGATGCTGCTGCCCAAAGACTGCAGGGAACCGAAGGTCGACTTGTCTACGTCGGCGCAGGGACCTCAGGCAGACTGGGCGTTCTGGATGGCATTGAACTCATCCCTACATTTGGCTGGCCAGAGCATCGCCTGATCTATGGTCTGGCAGGCGGTGAAGCTGGATTGTTACGCCCGCAGGAAGGCGGTGAGGACAGCGAAGAAGCAGGCCGTGCTTTCATTTTGGAGAATAATGTCAGCGCTTCTGATGTCGTTTTAGGTGTTGCAGCAAGCGGCACCACACCTTTTACCCGCTCTGCTATTCAAACCGCCAGAGGCGCGGGGGCTCTGACCATATCACTGGCGAACAATCCACAAAGCCCGTTACTGGCCGATGCTGAGCATGAAATCCTGTTAAGGACGGGTCCTGAAGTATTGGCAGGATCAACCAGATTATCCGCAGGCACCAGCCAAAAAGCGGCGCTCAACCTATTCTCTACAGCGCTTATGGTTCGGTTGAAAAAGGTATATCGCGGCTACATGGTGGATATGCAGTTGACCAACATCAAGCTTGATCAGCGCGCCAAAGACATGGTGGTCTCACTCACCGCTTGCTCTCAGGAAAAAGCCGCAGCTGCCCTGCATGAAAGTGACAGTCAGATCAAGCTGGCTGTCTTACTGGTGCTGGGGGCAACAAAGCAACAGGCCACTAATGTTTTGAATGAAACTCAGGGAGATTTGGGAGAATCTCTTCGGGTGCTTGGGTTACATCAACCTGATTGATTTATGCGCGCATTGCGATCCGCTTAGATCGTAATGCGCCAACAGGAGTATTCGCCCGCTGGGGGGCAGGCGAGTTGCGATACCGACGGTTTTTCAAAGCGGTATTCGATTATTTGTTATGGGAGGAAATAATGAAACACTATTTGTCATCAGGCATTGCTGCATCCCTGCTTCTGGGCTCTGCATCCTTTGCTTTTGCTGCTTCAGAACTGACAATTGAGAGCTGGCGTAACGACGACTTGAGCATCTGGCAGGAAACCATTCTGCCTGCGTTTATGAAGGCGCATCCAGAGGTCAAAATCAGATTCTCGCCAACAGCTCCAACGCAATACAACGCTGCACTGAATGCAAAGCTGGAAGGTGGAACCGCTGGTGATCTGATCACATGCCGTCCGTTTGATGGGTCGCTGGATCTTTACAGCAAAGGTTACCTGAAGAACCTGCAGGGCATGGCAACCCTCGACAACTTCCCGGATTCAGCAAAAGGGGCGTGGAGCACAGATGATGGCAGCGCAACCTTTTGTGTGCCAATGGCTGCTGTGATCCACGGCTTCATCTACAACAAGGATGCTTTTGCTGAAGTCGGTGTTGAACCACCAAAAACTCAGGCAGAGTTCATTGCTGTTCTCGACAAGATCAAGGAAGACGGCAATTACATCCCAATGGCGATGGGTACATTGGATCAGTGGGAATCCGCTGCAATGGGCTATCAGAATATTGGGCCAATGTACTGGAAAGGTGAGGAAGGTCGTAAAGCAATCGTTGCTGGCACCGGCAAGTTGACGGATGATGGCTGGGTAAAGCCGTTTGAAGTGCTGGCAAGCTGGGGGCCGTACCTTGGGGATGGCTATGAAGCTCAATCCTATCCGGATAGCCAGACACTGTTCACACTGGGCCGCGCTGCAATCTATCCATCAGGCTCTTGGGAAATTGCAGGCTTCAACCGCGATTCAGACTTCGAGCTTGGCGCCTTCCGCCCACCTCTGCCAGCAGAGGGTGACAGCTGCTACATCTCAGACCACACTGACATCGGCATTGGCCTGAATGCGGCCTCGCCAAATTCTGAAGCTGCCATGAAGTTCCTTGAGTGGATGGGCACCAAAGAGTTCGCAGAACTCTATTCCAACGCTGTGCCGGGCTTCTTCTCTTTGTCCAAGCATGAGATCTCGCTCACTGATCCACTGGCGGACGAGTTCATCTCCTGGCGTAAAGACTGTCAGTCCACCAATCGCTCTGCGGCACAGATCGTTTCTCGCGGTACTCCAAACCTCTGGAACGAAATGTGGGTCGTGTCTGCAAACGTCATCAATGGCAAGCAGACACCTGCGGATGCAGCGAACCAGCTTCAGAAGGGCCTGAGTGCCTGGTACGAACCTCAGATGGATTAAGCCATCTCTCTGACTGAATACAAAACAGCAGATGTGCGGACTGACCCGCGCATCTGCATTGCAATGAGAGATGATGGAATTGGAACAGGACCTTATGGTCAGTGAGCGGAAGAAGAAGCCGTTCCGCTGGCATGTACTTGTATTTCTGGCACCGGCAGTCATCGTTTACACGATGATTATGATCCTGCCGCTGGCAGAAACCCTGCGCTTTTCGTTCTTCCAAAGAGATACGACAACGCAAGTGATCTCGTTTGTCGGCTTGGAAAACTACATCAAGCTGTTCTTCGATCCGTACTGGGTCAAGCCGTTCCTCAATTCGCTTTGGAACAACTGCTATTTCTTCCTGATCCACATGCTGGTGCAAAATCCGATTGGTGTCCTGATTGCGGCTTTGCTTTCCATGGTGCATCTGCCGGGCAAGAAGTTTTATCGCACTGCCATCTTCATGCCGACCCTTCTGTCCTTCGTTGTCGTCGGGTTCGTCTGGAAGCTCATGCTCTCCCCGTTATGGGGTGTTTCCAAAGGTCTGATGAAGTCTGTCGGAGTTGGCAGTTGGTATCTACCGTTCCTCGGTAAAGAGGAAACAGCGCTGACCACGCTTTCACTCATCTCTGTCTGGCAGTTCATCGGCATTCCAATGATGCTGATTTATGCTGCGCTTCTCTCCATTCCTGACGAGGTGATTGAAGCAGCTGAATGTGATGGCGTGACCGGCATTTCCCAGTTCTTCAAGATCAAGCTGGTCCTGATCCTGCCAACCATCGGCGTCATCTCTATCCTAACCTTCGTGGGCAACTTCAACGCGTTTGATTTGATCTACACCACACAGGGGCCGCTTGCGGGGCCAAATTTCTCGACAGACCTGCTGGGCACGATCTTGTATCGAACGTTTTACGGGCAACAGTTGCAACCCGGTGATCCCAACATGGGCGCCGCCATTGCAACGGTGATGTTCTTCATCATCCTGATGGGTGTTGCTGTCTATCTCTTCTTTATTCAGCGCAAGCTGACCCGCTACGAGATGTGAGGCGCAAATGGCTATTTCTCGTGCAAGACGAAACCGAATGGCAGAACTGGGAGCGCATGTAATCCTGCTCACGTTTGCAGTGATCGCGCTTTTCCCTGTTCTTCTCATTCTCATCAATTCGCTCAAAACCAAAAAAGCAATCTTCCGCAAGCCCTTGGAACTCCCAACCTCCGAAACATTGGATCTGGTTGGGTATTCAACAGTGCTGCAGCAAGGCAACTTCCCGTTATATTTCTGGAACTCGCTGTTCGTGACCGGCGCGAGCCTGTGTCTCATTCTCCTGTTTGGGGCAATGGCAGCCTTTGCGCTCAGTGAATACAAGTTCCGCGGCAATCGCCTCATGGGCCTCTATATGGCACTGGGCATTATGATCCCGATCCGTCTGGGAACTGTCGGAATTCTCCGCTTGATGGTCGCAACGGATCTCGTGAACACGCATTGGGCTCTCATACTGGTCTACACAGCGCAAGGCCTGCCACTGGCGATCTTCATTCTCTCCGAGTTCATGTCGACAGTGTCATCAGACCTCAAATCTGCTGGTCGTATTGATGGCCTTTCAGAATACTCCATCTTCTTACGCCTCGTACTGCCTCTCATCAGACCCGCAATGGCAACAGTGGCTGTCTTCTCTATGATCCCGATTTGGAATGATCTCTGGTTCCCACTCGTTCTGGCTCCCGCAGAGCATACCAAAACACTCACACTGGGCGCTCAGGTGTTCGTTGGGCAATACTCCAACAACTGGAACGCAATTCTCGCGGCTATGGCACTGGCAGTCATTCCGGTCCTCATTCTCTACACGCTCTTCTCGCGCCAACTCATTCGGGGCCTAACATCTGGAGCAGTCAAATGAGTAACAAACCTATCCGCGTGCTCGTGGCTGGCCTAGGAAACATGGGAAAATCCCATGCTCTGGCGTATGGGACCAATCCGGGATTTGAGATCGTAGGGCTGGTCAATCGATCACCGGTGGAATTGCCTGAAGAGTTGAGTAGCTACACCATCCAATCTGATTTCGCGCAAGCTCTGGTCGAAACCAAACCCGATCTTGTGTCCATCTGCACTTATTCAGACAGCCATGCTGAATATGCAGTCATGGCGATGGAAGCAGGGGCAGATGTGTTTGTAGAAAAGCCACTGGCAACCACTCTGGAAGATGCTCAAAGTGTCGTGGAAACTGCTCGCAAGCTGGGACGGAAACTGGTGGTTGGTTATATCCTGCGCCATCACCCATCATGGACAACCCTCATAGAGCAGTCGCGCAAACTGGGCGGGCCTTACGTCTTCCGCATGAACCTCAATCAGCAATCCAGCGGCGCAACATGGCAAACCCATAAACAGCTGATGCAAACAACATCGCCCATCGTGGATTGCGGCGTCCACTACATCGATGTCATGTGCCAGATCACTGATGCAAAGCCCGTTGAAGTGCGTGGCATGGGCGTGCGCCTGAGTGATGAACTTCCCGAGGACATGTACAATTACGGCCATCTGCAAGTCCAGTTCGAGGATGGCTCCGTCGGTTGGTACGAGGCAGGGTGGGGCCCGATGATGTCGGAAACTGCGTTCTTCGTAAAAGATGTCGTCTCGAAAAATGGCAGCGTCTCGATTGTTATGGAAGGCGAGGCCCGTTCGGACGATATCGACATGCACACCAAAACCTCCACCATCCGGGTTCATTACGGAGAAACGGATGCGAACGGCGAGTTTGCACGCAAAGACGATGTACTCAGCATGGATGGTGAACCGGGGCATCAAGCCCTGTGTGATCGCGAGCAAGCCTTTGTGCTCACAGCTATCCGTGAAGGGCTGGATTTAGAAGATCACATGAATGCAGCGGTAAATTCTCTAGCTGTCGTATTGGCGGCAGATCAGGCTGTGCGCACAGGCACAGCTCAGAAACTGGACTTGTAATATGGCTAACTTGAAAATCTCATCCCTCTACAAGTCTTTCGGTGCTGAGAATGTGTTGGATGGTATCAACCTTGATATCCAATCCGGTGAATTCCTCGTCTTGCTCGGACCATCCGGCTGCGGAAAATCCACACTCCTGCGCATCATGGCAGGGCTGGAAGACGAAAGTGCGGGCGATATCGCCATTGAAGGCAAATCCATCGCACACCTGCCGCCATCGAAGCGTGAGATCGCCATGGTCTTCCAGACCTACGCGCTCTACCCGCATTTAAGTGTGCGGGGAAACATGGAGCTGGTCCTAAAGCAGGCAGGGTATTCAAAGGCAGAAATCAAGGATCGCGTTGCTGAAAGTGCCCGTGCGCTGGAGCTGGACGCGTTGATGGACCGAAAGCCCTCTCAGCTCTCAGGTGGACAGCGCCAACGTGTTGCAATTGGCCGTGCGATTGTGAGAGATCCCAAAATTTTCCTGTTTGATGAACCTCTCTCAAATCTGGATGCAGCATTGCGTGGGCAAGTGCGGTTGGAAATCGCGCGCCTTCATCAACGTCTGTCAGCAACCATGGTGTATGTGACCCACGATCAGGTCGAGGCTATGACACTGGCAGATCGTATCGTGGTTCTGAATGACGGCGAGGTCCAGCAGGTCGGCACACCGCGAGATCTTTATGAGCGCCCAGCAAACCTGTTCGTGGCCAGTTTCATCGGCTCACCCAATATGAATTTTTTGCAGCTGGAAAAACTGAGTGAAAACAGTGCGCAGCTTAAGGATGGGACGCTACTCCCTATCTCCAACAAGGCTTCGGTCATTCCGACAAATGTCACACTCGGTATCCGTCCGTCTCAGGGCATTTTGCACGATGAAGCAGGGGAGAGTTATCTGAAGGCAGAAGTCTTACTGGAAGAGTATCTGGGGGATACCACTTATGTGCATGTTGAGTTGGAAACTGGCGAGCATATGGTTGTTCGCGAAGATCCAGAGATAACGCGCCGAACTGGTGACCAGGTCTACGTGGAGCTGACATTGTCGGGCGTACATCTCTTTAATGCTGATACGGAAAAGCGGATGGACGTCAGCATTTCTGAACAGGAAACTGCTTAGAGTTTAAACTGAGGGAAGATATGGGGTTCCCTCAGTTCTCATCAATCTGCGGTTTGTAGTCAAACTCGATAAACTGCAGAAACTTGCGCAAGATATCGGTTTCATAGTTCTTTTTGTAAATTGCGCAAAGGTCTGCCGGAATGTCTTCCTTCAAGCGAATGAAACGCACATTCTTGGATTTCTGACTACGAAAACAGTCGCTAACCAAAGCAATCGCCTGACCGGAAGCAACCAGCGCCAGCAAGGTACTTGGCTCCTGAACCTCAAAAGCGGCTTTGGGGTAGAAGCCCTGATCCTTACATCTTGCAATCAAAAATGGCGTCGAGTTGGACATGCTCCGGTCCAAAACAGCCATTTCCTCATCTTTTAGCTCTTCCAGTCCCACCACCCTGCGATCCTTGAGAGGGTGCGTGCTAGGCACTGCCAGTGTAAGGTTTTCTCTCACCAATACTTTTGAGTTTAAGGCTGGCTCATTGAGTGTATCGCCATAGCGGCAGATGCCCAGATCAATGATGCCGCCATCCAGCGCTTCCTTCTGTTGATTGGGCGCCAACTCGGTAAAATTCAGAGAACAATCCGGATGCTTGCTCTTGAAATCCGAGAGCAGGTTCGCAAATCCATCCAGAAAGGCGCTGCTCACCATCCCGATGCTGAGGGTCGAGTTTTCCGCACGTCCCTGCCGCTGGGTGTTGGTGATGGCGTAATCCAACGTATTGAAAATCTGCTCGCACTCACGTTTCAGCACGCGCCCTGCAGCAGTCAGAGAAACATTTCGTGAGTCACGCTGAAAGAGAGAAAGACCGAGGGCAACTTCCAACTCTTTGATTTGTATGGACATAGGTGACTTAGAAATATGCAGCTCTTCCGCCGCACGCCCAAAGTGTCCACTTACTGACACTTGATGGAAGTAACGCAGCATTCGCAAAGTAATGCGGCCTGATGTGATTAGATCGTGCATGAACTTGTTTTGTTATTCTTATTTTGTTCTAGGTTGTAGCTCTTAAAGTTCTACTATTTTTATTCTATATGTTCTGTAAGAACTATAATCTACGAAATAATCCGTATGTGGCGTGGTTTTCTACGTAATATTTTCTAGTTTGTTTCGAACTTCGAAACGATTGATATATTTAAAAAACTTAATAATTGCCTCTTAGGCAACTAGGTTGCCCTCACCAAAGGGAATTAAATAAAAGGTGAGGCAAACTATGCAATCGGGTCAGTTCACATTCGCACCTACGCAAGGTGAGTGTACTGCGCCTGTCGTATATCGCACGTTCACAGAGACTGATGGCTCATACTCGCGAACTCCCACCGTGTGTATATCCTCAGCACTGACAATTCCTGATGAAGCACTAGAGGGTTCTACAATCGCAGGTGTTTTGCATTGTTTTTCAATGACAAAACATTTGTTGGATGCGGGTGGCCATCTCAACTGTCCACGTGAAGGTGGGTACGGTTAGTCGCCTTCCGGCGCTTCAAATTTCTCCCCAACCATAATCAACAACTTACTCAGAGCCTCTGGGAGGAGCTCATAATGTTCGCAACAGGTTTTCTTGGCATCGCTACACTGATTGTTATTGCTGTATTGGTTTCAACCAATCGCAAGGCGATCAATCTCCGCACCGTAGGTGGTGCGCTGGCTCTACAGATTGGTATCGGCGCTTTCGTGCTCTACGTTCCAGCTGGCCGTGCTATTCTTCATGCAATGTCAAAGGGCATTTCCGGTGTGATCGACAGTGGTCGTTCCGGCGTTAACTTCCTTTTCGGCAACCTCACCAACGGTTCACTTTCTGAAACTGTTGGCTTCGTGTTTGCCTTCAACGTGCTTTGCCTCGTTATTTTCTTCTCCGCTCTGATTGCAGTTCTGTACCACCTCGGTGTTATGCAGGTCGTCATTCGTGTCATCGGCGGTGGCATGGCAAGACTGCTCGGTACATCTCAGGCAGAATCCATGTCTGCGGTTTCCAACGTTTTTGTTGGTCAGACAGAAGCTCCACTGGTTGTGAAGCCTTACATGCCTAAGATGTCTGATAGTGAGTTCTTCGCTATCATGTGCGGTGGTATGGCGTCTGTTGCTGGTACCGTTCTCGGCGGCTACGCGCTGATGGGTGTTAAGATCGAATTCCTGCTCGCTGCATCCTTCATGGCTGCACCAGGTGGTCTTCTCTTCGCAAAACTCATTATGCCTGAAACCAAAGAAGTGAACTACACAGTAGACACAAGCGCTGACTTTGGTGACGAAAAGCCAGAAAACGTGCTGGCTGCTGCTGGTCAGGGCGCAATGAATGGTCTTCAGCTTGCTGGCGCGATCGGTGCAAACCTTGTTGCAATGATCGGTCTCATCACTCTGGTGAACCTGATCCTCGGCAGTGTTGGTGATCTGGCAGGCTTCAGCTTGTCTCTGGAAATGATCCTCGGCTGGATCTTTGCTCCAATTGCTTACCTGCTGGGTGTTCCAATGGCTGACATCGGTGTTGCAGGTTCTCTGATCGGTAAAAAACTGGTCGTCAACGAATTCGTGGCGTACCTCGACCTGAAGAACTACCTCGTAGATGCCACAGCAATCGACATGGGTCTGCCTGTCATTCAGGAAAAGACCAAGGCAATCGTTTCCTTCGCTCTCTGCGGCTTCGCGAACATCTCTTCCATGGGTATTCTCATTGGTGGTCTGGGTGTTCTGGCTCCAAACCGCATGAACTTCATCGCGAAGTACGGTCCTCGCACTCTGTTGGCAGCAACCTGCTCCAACCTCATGAGCGCGGCGATCGCGGGTATCTTTATCTCCTTGGCAATGTAAGAGAGTTTTCTTCCTTAATCTCTGAATTGCCTGCGACGGGGGGAGCATTGCTCCCCCCGTTTCTGTTTGCTCTGGAAAAACAGACCGCGCTACGTTGGGGGTGAGCGCGTACCTGCATCACAGGAATGAAGCGCTAGCTGCTAACACCTTCTTCGATAACTTCTCGTGAGCCTTGCGGAGGCATTTCCGGGAATGCCGGAAGCTTCGGATCAATCTCATCCCACGATGGTGCTCTACTGGAATACACGTTTACCTGAGGCTCGATGATCTCCGGCTGGTCCACAGCAGATGCACGCACAAAGATCAAATCTGTCATGGCTGAGTTGAGTGAGTAAACAGCACTGCCGCAGGTTGGGCAAAAGCCCCTTGTGACCACATTTCCACTATTTGCAGGCTTGTCGAAAAATGTGAGCTCCCCAGTCACTTCAACCGCCTCTTTGGGCAGAGCTGCATGAGTGCAATGTCCTGTTCCGGACGACTTGCGACAGTCATCACAGTGACAGTGTGCGGTAATCTGCAGCTTCATTGTGGATTTCAGCTGTACATTCCCGCAAAGGCAGGACCCTGTAAAAGCGCTTTCCATGATACTATCCTTAGTCAGTGTTGAGAGATGACTTGGTGACTTGTAAATTGCAAGTCACTATTCACCATGGGAGAGATTGGCGGTATGTCAACCGAAAACCGTTCCGGCTGCCCGATCGCAAATACGCTGGATATTGTAGGAGACCGTTGGAGCCTCCTGATCCTGCGGGACATGTTCAATGGAAAGAAGATCTTTTCAGAGTTTCTGAGCTCACCGGAGAAGATAACCACGAGCGTTCTGACAGTGCGCCTCAACCAGTTGGAAGCGGCTGGATTGGTGAAAAAAGAGCTCTATCAACCGAACCCAAAACGCTACCAATATCTCTTGTCTGAGACGGGGAGGGACATTCTACCTGTGCTTCAGGAAATGTGCCGATGGGCCAACAAGCATATGCCGGAAACCTGGATCCCGCCGGAGAGCTTCATGGAAATGAACCCATGAAAAAAGGCTGGACGCGATATCCAGCCTTTCCCAACTTCCAATGATGTCCTGCGGTCAGAATAAAACTGACGGCAGCCATGTCGCTATCTGAGGGAAGAACCAGACCAGTGCCATCCCGACAATCTGCAGCAGGATGTAAGGCAACACCCCTTTGTAGATCATGCCTGTTGTGATCTCAGGCGGTGCTGCCCCGCGTAGGTAAAACAGCGAGAAACCAAACGGCGGCGTCAGGAAGCTGGTTTGCAGGTTTATGGCTATCATTACGGAGAGCCAGATTGGATCAAAGCCCATCATCAGCAGGGTAGGGCCAACGATCGGAAGCAAGATCACCGAGATCTCAACGAAGTCCATGAAAAAGCCCAGTGCGAAGATCAAGGCCATTACAAACAGTAAGGCCCCCATTTCACCGCCTGGCATCGCAGAAATCAGCTCTTCAATACGTGTATCACCACCAAGGCCGCGGAAGATCAGCGAGAACACACTCGCACCAATAATGGTCGCAAAGATCATGGCCGAGATTGAGAGCGTATTGGTCATCACTGGCGCTAACAGCTGAGATCGCCACATGCGCATCACGCTTTGAAGCAGACCACTGATGCCGATGATCAATAGCACAATCGCAACAAACGCCAAACCCCAGTCCGCAGCTGTCAGCTCGCTCTTTTGCAAGCGAATAGTCGTAAAGCCTGCAAGAGTAATCACTGCCATCAATGCGATGACGCTTGCTCCGAGCAGGAGGTTGGATTTGCCGTTGCTCAGCCGGAAACCAGCAAGCAGCAAAGCGCCAACAGCACCAACCGCAGCAGCTTCCGTTGGCGTTGCGACACCTCCCAGAATAGAGCCCAGAACAGCAATAATCAGAGCCACAGGTGGAATGAGCACAGACGCGATACGGCGCACTGAAGTTGTACCCAGCACTTGCTTGTCCATAGCAGGCGCACAGCTTGGCTGAAGATAGGCGCGGACAAGCAGATAGACGATGTAAACACCCACCAACATCAATCCGGGGACCAGCGCTGCAGCAAATGTTTGCCCCACACTGATTGTCTCAACGGTGAACTTGCCCTCAGCAAACTGAGCCTGCTGATAGGCGTTGGACATCACCTCAGAAAGAATGATCAGAAGCGTTGAAGGAGGGATAATCTGCCCCAAAGTGCCTGCTGTACAAACCGTACCAGCAGCTAGTTTCGGATCGTAGCCATTACGCAGCATCGTTGGCAAAGCAATCAATGCCATCGTCACCACAGTTGCACCCACAATACCAGTAGAAGCTGCGAGCAACCCACCAACGAGCACAACGGAAATACCCAAACCGCCACGAAGAGAACCGAACAACTTGCCCATTTCTTCCAGCAGGTCTTCAGCAATGCGGCTGCGTTCAAGCACAAGCCCCATGAAGACAAAGAGCGGGATCGCAATCAGCACGTTGTTTGTCATCGTGCCGAAAATACGCTGCGAAAGCGCACCCAGCAGGCCGGTATCAAACGTGCCAGCCAATGCTCCAAGAATTGCGAAGAGAACGGCCACACCAGCAATTGTGAAAGCAACGGGATAGCCCAGCAAAATCGCAAAGCACAAGCCGGCGAACATAAAGATATCGAGAAACTCAATCACAGCTTTGGCTCCTCAACATCAACACCACACAAGAAGAGGCCGTCGCGCAAAATGCCGGAAACGCCCTGAATGATTAGAAGACTGCAAAATGCTGGAATAAGACTCTTAAGCAAAAAGCTCGCAGGTATACCGCCAACAGAGATTGGCCCCTCTAGGATCTTCCAGCTGTTGGAAACGAACGGCCAACTGATCCAGAGCAGCAGCCCGACAGTTGGCAACAGAAAGAGCAAAGCGCCAATCAGATTGATGATGGCTTTGGCCTTAGGTGAGGCCTGCCCATAAAAGATGTCAACGCGCACATGCTTGTCAGCCAGAAGCGTATAGCCCGCGCCAAGCATGAAAACGGCGGCATGCATGTAGAGCACGCCTTCGCCGAGAAAGATGTAGCTGATGCCAAACAGATAGCGCAGCAAAACAATCGCAAACTGCAAAAGCAACATAAACAACGCAAACCAACGAATGGTATGGCCAACCATGCGGTTGATAGCGTCGAGTTTCAAGACAACAGAGGTCATCGGTAGAATCCGATCAGGCCAGAGTTTTTTCTTGGCTTTCTAGAGCGCACCTTCGAAAAATAGCTATTGGCTTTCGGAGAAAGGAGCGTACTAAACTGAGGAAAGCAGGAGAGCAGCCGGGGTGATGTACCCCGACTGAATATCGTGCTGAAAATTCTGACAAACTGGCAGTTTGCCAGAACACTGCAACTTAACCGTAGTTGATGTCCAGAAGGCGCATATTCATCTGACCATTATCTGCCAGAGGTTTGTATTCCTTCATGGATTCACGATAGGTGAGGAAGCTCTCAGTGATGCGCTTCACCAGTTCATCATCGTTCTGACGCAGTTCGCCAATCACTTCACCAGCAGCGTTGCCCATTGCCAGAATAACGTCTTCTGGCATGTTGCGAACCATGACACCTTTTTCCGCAACCAGCATCTTCAAAGCCTTAGCATGGTTGGTGGTGTATTCAGTCCAAACATCGTTGTAGAGCGAGGAACACGCAAACGCGACAACCTGCTTCAGGTCATCAGGGAGAGCATTGTAAGCCTCAGAGTTCACAGCACATTCTTCAGCTGAAGATGGCTCACCCACACCCGGGAAGTAATAGTTCTTGGCAACCTGATAGAAGCCTAGAGCAGAGTCCGTCCAGGGACCGATAAACTCACCGGCATCCAGTGTTCCTGTCTGAAGCGCCTGGAACATGTCGCGGCCACCCATTGCCTGAACAGCCATGCCCATCTTGGTGCACATCTCAGAAGCAAGACCGGTGGTACGGAAGCGCAGACCTTTCAGGTCCTCAGCCGAGTTGATTTCGGTGCGGAACCAACCAGCTGCTTGTGGGCCTGAGTTGCCACACAGGAACGGCTTCAGGTTAAAGCGGGCATACATCTCATCATAGAGAGCCTGACCACCGCCATGCGCCATCCAGCCATATTGCTCATCTGCGGTCAAACCGAAAGGCTGAGAACCAAACAGCAGGAAGCCTTTGGACTTGGAGCCCCAGTATGCAGGGACAGAGTGGTAAAGTTCAGCAGTTCCCTCCGATACTGCATCAAACACACCACGACCCGGAACCAGCTCACCAGCTGCATAGAGTTTTACCTCAATGCGGCCACCAGAAAGCATGGTAATACGGTCTGCAAGCATCTGCGCTGCAACGCCAGGACCCGGAAGATTCTTTGGCCACGAGGTAACCATCTTCCATTTGATCTTGTCGGAAGCAACAGCCGGAGCTGCCAAAGCAGAAGCAGCGGCGACGCCAGTTGCGGCAACACCTGCACCCTTAAGAAAATCACGTCTTTTCATAATTTTTCCCCTCAAAAATTAGAATAACAAGGGGCCGCGAACTGCGGTCCCTCATCGGTTTTTGTTTAAAGTCTGGAGTGCCAGAATACGCGGCTAGACTAGTTTGCCCGGAAATGGAGGAACTGACTCAATCAGGAAAGGTTTGTGCTCCCGAGTCAGTTACTTACCTAGAGATGGTAAGTTCAAACCATTCTCCTTGGCGCAATCAATTGCCAATTGGTAGCCTGCGTCCGCATGGCGCATGACACCTGTCGCAGGGTCATTCCACAGCACACGGCCAACACGCTCATCAGCTTCTTTCGTTCCGTCACAACAAATCACCATGCCGGAATGCTGGGAAAAGCCCATGCCGACACCACCGCCATGGTGCAGAGACACCCATGTTGCGCCAGAAGCAGTGTTCAACAGCGCATTAAGCAGGGGCCAGTCAGAAACAGCATCAGAGCCATCCATCATGGATTCAGTTTCGCGGTTTGGAGAGGCGACAGAGCCGGAATCCAGATGGTCGCGACCAATCACAACAGGCGCTTTCAGCTCGCCATTGCGAACCATCTCGTTAAACGCAAGACCGAGACGATGACGCTGACCCAGACCGACCCAGCAGATTCGTGCTGGCAGCCCTTGGATGGAAATACGCTCCCGCGCCATGTCCAGCCAGTTATGAAGGTGCGGATCATCAGGAATGAGCTCCTTCACCTTTTGGTCTGTCTTGTAGATGTCCTCTGGATCACCAGAAAGCGCTGCCCAACGGAATGGACCAACACCTTTACAGAACAACGGACGAATGTAGGCAGGGACAAATCCTGGGAAGTTGAAGGCGTTCTCTAAGCCTTCTTCAAATGCCATCTGACGGATATTGTTGCCGTAATCTACCGTCGGAATACCGCGCTCATGGAAGTCCAGCATCGCCTTCACATGTACTTTCATGGAGGCACGGGCCGCTTTCTCAACGACCTTCGGATCGCTCTCGCGTTTTTCTTTCCACTGCGCCATGGTCCAGCCCTGTGGCAGGTATCCATTGATCGGGTCATGAGCAGACGTCTGGTCTGTCACGATATCCGGACGAACGCCCCGCTCAACCAGCTCTGCGAAGATGTCAGCTGCATTACCGAGCAGGCCGACGGATTTAGCCTCACCAGCTGCAGTCCAGCGCTCAATCATCTCCAGCGCTTCATCAAGCGTCTTGGCTTTCTCATCGACGTATTTGGTGCGCAGGCGGAAATCGATGCTGTCTTCGTTACACTCAACGGCCAGACAAGACGCACCAGCCATGACTGCAGCAAGCGGCTGAGCGCCCCCCATACCGCCAAGACCGCCAGTCAGGATCCACTTGCCCTTCAGGTCTCCACCATAGTGCTGACGACCTGCCTCAACAAAGGTTTCGTAAGTGCCCTGAACAATGCCCTGGGAGCCAATGTAAATCCACGAACCAGCAGTCATCTGGCCGTACATTGCCAGACCTTTTTTATCCAGCTCGTTAAAGTGATCCCAGTTTGCCCAATGCGGTACAAGGTTGGAGTTAGCGATCAAAACACGTGGTGCATTCTCATGCGTGCGGAACACACCAACCGGCTTGCCGGATTGAACTAGCAAGGTTTCATCAGCTTCCAGCTTTTTGAGGCTCTCGACAATGGTGTCGAAATCTTTCCATGTGCGCGCAGCACGGCCAATGCCACCATACACCACCAGTTCATGCGGGTTTTCAGCCACATCAGGGTGCAGGTTGTTCATAAGCATGCGCAACGGTGCTTCCGTCAGCCAGCTTTTGGCATTCAACTCTGGCCCGGTTGGTGGAAAGATATCGCGCGTATTCTTGCGAGGGTCTTGAGTGAGCGTATCGGTCATTGTCGGCTCCGTTTGCGACTTGTACTGGCGTTTGAAAATGCCCCTGCAAGGGCCTGCGCTTCTAACTGAGTAAGAATGGATTTGAGAGTGGTGCGTGTCTTGTCCGCGCGCTCTGGAGCGTAAGCCCACGGGCTCTGCTCAAACATATAGGCCCGCTGCGCTGTCTCCATCTGAATGGCATGCATGCCAGTCTCGGGCTTGCCATAATGGCGTGTAGTCCAGCCGCCTTTAAAGCGGGCATTGACCACCGTTTCCACGCTGTCATCCTGCCGGCAAGCATCAACGGTGATTTGCTCAATCATCGGAGCACAGGTCTGCCCAACATTACTGCCAATGTTGAAGACTGGTAGTTCACCTTCAAACAGAAACGGGATGTTGGAGCGGATGGAATGGCAGTCGTAAAGAACAGCAACACCAAACTTCTGCCGCACACGCTCCAGCTCTTCCGCAATCGCCTCGTGATACGGTGCGTGGAACTTTGCGCGACGTTCTTCAACTTCATCCTCAGATGGCTCTTGCCCGTCACGGTAAATCGGGCGTCCGTCAAAGTCAGTCAGCGGGCAAAGAGTGGTCGTGTTCTGCCCCGGATAAAGCGAGGCACCTGCAGGGTCGCGATTGGCATCAATCACATAGCGATGCACCGGTGTTTGGATTACACTCATGTTTTCCAGTAGGCCATCATAAAGGCGATTGATGTGCCAGTCCGTATCGGCCAGCGCTTGTCCCACTGTATTGAACCTGTCCCAGATGTTTAAAGGCACATCAGTGCCCCCATGCGGCTGAGCCAGCACAATCGGGCTGTCGCCTCGTTTGATCAGAGGGGAGAAAGAATAGGTCAATTAGGCCTCCTCTAACTTGAAAAACTGAGCTTTGCTGGCAGCATCAAAAATTCGACCAGAAGCAACAAGTTCAGCCGCTTTTTCCAAATCCGGCGCCATGTAGCGATCATCTTCCAGTTCTTCCACCTCAGTCCGTACGGCTGCGATAACTTCCTGCAAGATTGGGCTGGTTTTGAGCGGAACGCGGAATTCAATGCCCTGAGCGGCCATCAGCAGTTCAATGCCGATGATCTGGGAAAGGTTCGCACTCATATCAATCAAACGCCGCGCCGCATGGGTTGCCATGGAAACATGGTCTTCCTGATTGGCACTGGTCGGCGTTGAATCTACGGAGCAAGGTGCCGCACGCTGTTTGTTCTCGCTGTAAAGGGCAGCAGAGGTCACGTCCGCGATCATAAAGCCGGAGTTGAGGCCCGGATTTGGTGTCAGGAACGGCGGCAGACCATAGTTCAGCGCTGGATCAACCAGCGTAGCAATCCGGCGCTGCGAGATTGCGCCAATCTCGGAAATGGCGAGAGCGGTCTGGTCAGCAGCAAACGCAACCGGTTCAGCATGGAAATTGCCGCCGGAAACAATGGAGCCGTCTTTGAAAACAAGCGGGTTATCAGTCACTGCATTGGCTTCAATCTCAAGCGTATAAGCAACCTGAGCAAGAAGCCCCAGTACAGCGCCCATCACCTGAGGTTGACAGCGCAGGCAGTACGGATCTTGCACGCGCTCATCATCCTCGCGGTGGCTTTCTCTGATCGCTGAGCCAGACATCAGCTCGCGAATGGTCGCGGCGGCAGAAATCTGGCCTTTATGACCGCGCAGCTCTTGGATCTCAGGGCGGAACGGAGCGCCAGAGCCCATCAACGCATCAACGGACATAGCACCGGTAATCAACGCAGTCCTCGCAAGACGATGTGCCTGGAACAGACCCGCAAGAGCAAGTGCAGTTGAAACCTGCGTGCCATTGATTAGCGCAAGGCCTTCTTTCGCTGCCAGTTGAATAGTCGGAATACCAGCCAACTGCATCGCTTCTTTGCCAGAAACGCGCACACCGCCAAAGAAGGCCTCTCCTTCACCGAGCATCACAGCTGCAACGTGAGAAAGTGGAGCCAGGTCACCGGAAGCCCCCACACTTCCCTGACCAGGAACCACTGGCACAACATTGTGCGCCAGCATCTGCTCAAGACACTCAATCAACTCCCACCGCACACCGGATGCGCCGCGACCCAGCGAGGCGAGTTTTAGCACAATCACCAAACGCACAATGTTTTGCGGCAGCACATCACCAACGCCGCAGCAATGCGAAAGAATGAGGTTTCTCTGTAGGGTAGCAGTATCATCACTAGGGATTTTGACAGAAGCAAGCTTCCCAAATCCCGTATTCACCCCATACACCGGTGTGTCACCCTGTGCCGCTGCATGCACAACAGCTGCAGCCCGTTCAACACCCTCTTTGCAAGAGCGGTCCAGTTCTACGTTGGCTTCAGTGCGATAGATCTGCTGAAGCTGAGAAAGCGCAATTTCTCCCGGTTTTAAAACCAGCTTTGGTTTGGAAGAGACGGTGGGGGAACTAGTCATGAATGCCTCAGTGCTTAATTTGCTTGTGTTTTTGTGATGTCTTTGCCGAGGAAATACAGGCGGTTCAGTGGGTTGAACCCGATCCGGTAGGCCAGTTCGGCTGGCTCCTTAACATCCCAGATCGCAATGTTTGCCTGCTTGCCTGCTTCCAAAGTCCCGCAAGTCTCCGCTTGCCCCAGTGCTTGGGCTGCATTGCGAGTAATCCCAGCCAGCGCTTCCTGCGGTGTCATGCGGAACAAGGTGCATGCCATGTTCATACACAGCAGAAGTGAGGTGAGGGGAGAGGACCCTGGATTGGCATCTGTCGCCAGAGCAATAGGAACACCGGCATCGCGCAATTCCTGAAGAGGAGGATGTTGAATTTCACGCAGGAAGTAGAATGCGCCCGGCAGCAGAACGGCAACAGTTCCTGCTTCCTTCATGCTCGCAATACCGGCGGCATCCAAATACTCCAGATGATCAGCGGAAAGCGCTTTGTGGCTGGCTGCCATAGCTGTGCCACCAAGATTGGAGAGCTGCTCAGAATGAATTTTAACTGGCAGGCCAAGCTCCTGTGCCCGGTCAAATACGAGGCTGACCTGCTCAGGTGAAAACGCAATCCCTTCACAGAATGCATCAACCGCATCGGCAAGGTTCTCGGCCTGAACAGCAGGGAGCACTTCATCGCAAACAAAGCTGATATAGGCATCACTGCGTCCTTCATACTCAGGCGGCAACGCATGTGCGCCGAGGAAGGTGGTCAGGACCTTGACTGGCCGAAGTTCACCAATCTTGCGGGCAACTCGCAGCATTTTCAGCTCGGTATTCAGATCCAGCCCATAACCGGACTTAATCTCCAGAAGTGTCACACCCTCCGCCAGCAATGCATCAACGCGTGGCAATGCATTGGCTATCAGGTCTTCTTCACTGGCAGCGCGCGTAGCAGCAACAGTGGAACGAATACCACCACCGGCGCGGGCAATCTCTTCATAGGTCGCACCATTCAACCGCATTTCAAACTCACGAGCGCGGGAACCGCGATAGACAATATGCGTGTGGCAATCAACGAGAGACGGTGTTGCGAGGCGTCCGCCAAGGTCGGTTTGCGAAACCTCTTTCCAGTCCTCTGGCAAATCCTGCTCAGGGCCAATCCAACAGATTGTGTCGTCTTCAATGGCAATCGCTGCGCCATGGATCAGGCCATAACCATCCGACTGCTCAGAAAGAGTTGCAGCTGTCAGGTTGGTGAGTACGGTTCTCCCGCTTGTCATGGACCCTCCCGAGATTCCACGTGAATTCACTTCAGTAAAAATCTACATGGAAATCGCTTAATGTCTATACATAAAAAATGTGCAATGTGCGTAATTCTTGAGCCAATGCATCTGAGGAGGCTGAATAAATAGCTAAATTCAGCCATTATTATCATTATATGGTGATATCTTAGAAGAATGATGTGGTTGTGTGAGTTGCATTTATGTATATGCTTATTAATGTAAAAATGATCTGAGCTGATCATCGTTTCACATCAAACCTATTGAGTGAGCAATGAAAACCATCTTTGCAGGGCAGGCTTTACTTCCCACTGGTCTAACTGAAAATGTGCGCTTGCGCTTGGACGACAATGGCACAATCAAAGCCGTTGAGACTGGGGTAAGACCTGAAGGCGAAGAGGTTTCCGGCAAAAGCAGAATGATCTGTCCTGCTCCTGCCAACTTGCATTCACATGCCTTCCAACGCGCAATGGCTGGCATGACAGAAGTGCGCCAAAAGGGAAAAGACAGTTTCTGGACCTGGCGTGAGCTCATGTATCGCTTTTTGGGGCAATTGCGCCCTGAACAAGCTGAGGCAATCGCAGCGCTGGTCTATATGGAGATGTTAGAGGCTGGCTATGCCAGTGTGGGTGAGTTCCACTACCTCCATCACCAACCAGATGGAACACCCTACGACACCCTTGCAGAAATGAGCGACCGCATCTTTGCCGCTGCCAGCCAGACAGGCATCGGCCTCACACATCTGCCGGTGCTGTATTCCTACGGCGGTGCAGGCGAACAGCCACTCAGTGGCGGTCAACTGCGGTTCGGCAATGATCTGGATCGTCATCTGCAACTCATTGAGCAAGCGTCGAAAACGCTGACTGCCACTCTACCTGTTGACTGTCAGGTCGGCATCGCACCACATTCACTGCGGGCAACCAACCCATCTCAGTTGCGCGAGATTGCTTCCACGTTTGCAGGCAAGCCTGTTCACATCCACATCTCAGAGCAGATGAAGGAAGTGGAAGCCGTTCAGGAATGGCTGGGCGCACGGCCAATCGAATGGTTATTGAGCAATGTTGATGTGCAAAACAACTGGTGCTTCGTGCATGCAACCCACATGACCACAGAGGAAACCGTGGCCATGGCGAAGGCTGGTGCAGTCGCAGGTCTTTGCCCGATTACGGAGGCGAATCTCGGCGACGGCATCTTTAATGGCCCAACATTCATCGAAGCTGGTGGTGTCTATGGTGTCGGCTCGGACAGTAACCTGCGTATCTCGCTCTCTGAAGAACTGCGCATTCTTGAATATAGCCAACGCCTGCGTGATCAGTCTCGCAATGTCATGTTGTGTGGAGAAGGCTCTGTCGGCACCGCCATGTATCAGGCTTCTGCCAAAGGCGGTGCACAAGCGCTTGGTCGGCGCACTGGTGGGCTGAAGGAAGGCCATTGGGCTGATGTGGTCGCAATCGACACCACTCGCGTTGAGTTTGCAGGCCTGAGACCAGACCAATATCTCGACTATTGGATCTTTGCAGGTGATGACCGTGTCGTGACTGATGTCTGGTCGGCCGGGCGCCACATGGTGAAAGACGGACAGCACATCCACCGTGCAGCTATCACGGCTAAATACAGAGAACAGCTTGCAGTTTTGCTGGAAGCAGCCTAACAACGCCGCAATCAATTCCATATGAAAACGACGGGACAAGCGCTTGCGATCCTATAAGGAAATTAGAGGCATTTTGCAGGAACGGATCACCAGCCAGCAATGGCAGCCCGGTGATTTGCTGCCAAGTGAGCAAGCGCTTTCTGAGGAGTTTGGGTGTACCCGATCAACCGTCAACCGCGCGATGCGAGAGCTCGCGGATGCTGGACTGGTCGAACGCCGCCGTAAAGCTGGCACCCGTGTCGTTCAACCGAAATCCCATCCTGCAATTATTTCCATTCCAGTGATCCGACAAGAAATCGAAAACAAGGATCAGTCTTACAAGTACCTGCTACTGGAGCGCCTGGAAGCCCTGCCGCCGGAAGATGTTCGTGCCCAGCTTGGATTGGAGCAGAACGAGAAAGCTCTTTTTCTGAAAAGCTTGCATTATGGTGACGGCATTCCGCAGCAACTTGACGTGCGCTGGATCAATATCTCAGCATTGCCTGAAGCCTCGCAGGAGAGTTTTGCTGATATCGGCCCAAATGAATGGCTGCTACAACGCGTCCCACATCCAAACATTGAGCACGTCTTCCGCGCCGACAAAGCTACAGCTGAGGAGCAACGGCTCCTGCAGCTGCAAGAGTGCGAGCCTGTTTTCACGATTGAGCGTCGCACATGGATTTCAGGGCAGGGCATAACTTACGTGCGTCTTGTGCACCCAGGCAGCCGTTACCGTATGGCAACACGCAGTTCAGCAACCCCCACCTTCAACTAGCGAGATCTAGCCAGTATTTTGCTTTTCCTTTTGCTCCAGTTGGGCAAAGTGATCTTCCAGTCGGATTTTACCATAGCACTTCCCAATCATGTCCATCCGCATGGCACTCAGGAAAAACTGGATCGGTCCATAAGTTTTCACGGATGTGAACGTCTCCAGCACCCGCTGTAGTGCGATGCTGATCCAATTGGGGAGATGCGTGATCCTGGCTTTCTTGCTCAAGCTCTTAAAGGCGATTTCAGCCATCTCGTTGTGGGTATACTTCACCGGACCACCAACCTCGGCATAGGCTTGCCCTTCTTCGATAATCTCAAAGCAAGCTGCGGCGAGGTCAGCCCCGTGGATCGGATTGATGCGAAAGTCTCCAGAACCAAACATGTAAACCCGGCCAGATTTCGCCATGCCGCGGAACTCCTCAATATCGGAGAAGTACCCGCTTGGAGAAATAACTGTGCTTTTGATTGGCGCGGATTGAAGCACCTCAACAAAGTGCTGTTTGGCGCGCACGAGTTTCACATTCAGCAGTTTACTCGCGTTCAGCACATGGACATACGCAAAATGAGGGACGCTGTTCTCCACTGCGAGATCAAGCAGGTTTTTGTTGGCCTGATAATCCACGTCGTTGTAACTCAAGCCGTCTTTCTGGCGGGTAATGCCAAGCGCAGAGACGACAAGGTCAACATCATCCATCAGCCCGATCAAGCTGTTTGGGTGAGTAACTTCCCCCTCAAAAAACTCACTGGCTTCAAGGCCTTTCGTGCGGGCTGCTTGCTCATTGCGCACAAGAGCACGAACGCACCAGCCCTGCCGCTGATAATAGGAGGTGAGATAAGAACCCAGATAGCCGGTTGCGCCTGCAATTACGACGGTCTTCATGACAATTCCTCAAACGATCAGGTGCCGCAAAAGGTCTGCTGCCAATGAAAATACGAGGCGCCGAGTACCTTTTGGGTATTCCGCCCCGGAAGTGCTTGCGTCGAGTAATGGCTCTTCAAAGGCGGGAGGTCTTTAAGTTTATAGGGGATGAGGCCGCACAGAAATTTGCTCAAGCAACTCTTATTCCCGCTTTCAAAAATGGGAGCTTCCGCGGATAAAATCAACCGCTATTTGTGCATAGTCAAGGTTTCAGGACAATGTGGATAAACAAAAAAGGGAAGAGCCTTTCAGCTCTCCCCTTCTGGTGTTGAGTGGCCTTTTACTGCAATCAGCCTTTGCCTTGCCATGGAATGAGCAAGCGCTCTAAATATCGCATACCAAGCTCAATGGTGTAACCGATAAGCCCGATGACCATGATCCCGATCACCACCGTATCCGTTTGCAAAAAGTTCTTTGCAATCATGATCATGGAACCGACGCCCTTATCAGCTGCCACCAGCTCTGCAGCAACAACAGTGCCCCAGCAAACACCCATGGCTGTTCTGAGGCCGGTGAAAATCTCCGGAAGTGCATTTGGCAAAATCACATGAAACAGGATCTGTGTGCGAGACGCTCCAAGTGAATATGCGGCATGCACCTTGGTGATCTTGACGCTGTTTACGCCAGACCGTGCTGCAATAGTCATGATAAACAAGGACGCTAGGAACAGCAGGAAGATCTTTGCGGTCTCATCAATACCAAACCACAGGATAATCAGTGGTATCAGAGCAAGCGGCGGAATTGGGCGCATGAACTCCACGATTGGATCGAATAATCCACGCGCAATTGAGGATAGGCCCATGGCCAACCCAAGAGGAATGCCAACAAGTGCACCTAACAGCACGCCGCCAAGGACACGGAACACTGAAATGCCGATGTGATCCCAGAAGGCGACATTACGGAACCCTTCCGAAAGCAGCTTGCCCATCCGGGTAAGAGTTGCATTGACAGACGGCCAGTAGAAGCTTTCCAGCATGCCGAGTGCGCTGGCAATCCCCCAGGCAGATAGTAAAATGACAACAGTCAGGATCGAGTAAAACCGACCTGAATTAACCGCGCTGGCATCGCCAAAGCGAACGGTCTTCTGCTGCGTGAAAACATTGTCTTTAAGCCCGAGCCAGACGGAGACTCCTGAAGGCGGTGTATGGTGTTTGCTCATGTTGGCCTCCTATGCTGGTTCAAGTGCTTGGTCGTTGCCCATAATCTCTTCTTCCATGCCCCAAATAAGGGATAGGACTTCCTCACGCGTCTCCACAAACTCATGGGAAGCTTTGATCTGGCGTGGGCTCTCCACCAATCCGCGGTCCGCAAACGGCAGCTCGTACTCACGTAGAATACGGCCTGGACGCGGGGCCATCACAATAAGCCGTTCCCCAAGGAACAAGGCTTCTTCAACAGAGTGTGTGATGAGAATGATGGTTTTGCGCGTCTCTTTCCAAAGCTTCAGCACAAGGCTCTGCATCTTCTCGCGGGTCAAGGCATCCAGCGCACCCAGAGGCTCATCCATCAGGATCACTTCCGGATCATTAGCAAGGCAACGGGCTAAAGCGACGCGTTGCTGCATGCCGCCGGAGAGCTGATAGACTGGCTTTTTGCCAAAATCCTGCAGTCCGACAATCTGCAAAAGCTCATCCACTTTGCGTTTGGTCTCCGCCGCAGGCCGCCCCGCCATTTTCGGTCCGAATGCGATGTTTTTTTCAACCGTCATCCATTCAAACAAGGCACCCTGCTGAAACACCATTCCGCGGTCAGAGCCGGGGCCAGTCACATCCACATTCTCACGGATGATTTTACCGGAGGTAGGGCGAAGAAAGCCTGCAATAATGTTGAGAAGAGTAGTTTTACCGCATCCCGATGGACCAAGAACGGAGACGATTTCACCGTCCTTCACATTCAAATTGACGTTGTTGAGAGCATGGACTTGATCACCGTTGGGAAGGGTGAACACCATAGAGATATTGTCGGCAACTATTCCACTCAAAGCGCTTCTCCCGGTTCTTTGGAAAATGCCTGGTTCGCCCGGTCTTTTTATTGGAAGAATGGCGGGACATTGCCCGCCATTTTCAAAAGTCTTTTATTTAAGATAGCTGGCGTCGACGAACTGGGAGTAATCATCCAGTGCTTCATCAAGCCCACCAGCAGAAACCATGACATCCGCCACGCCTTTTGCTGCAGCCTGAATGCCCCCGCCGAGCCAGTTCTCACTCAACTGCTCTTCACTGCTTGGAAAGCCAAAGTTCGCGATCATCCTCTTCGCAGGCTCAATGTCCATACCCGCAGCACGCGCAATCTTGTCGTACATGGCGTTGGGGTCTGTGTTGTAAGCTGTGTTGGCCTGATTGGTGACCTCCATGAACTTCTTCACCAGATCAGGATGTTCAGCTGCAAAGTCGCTGGTTACGTTCACCACATCAAAGGTATTGATGCCAACGGCCTCCTGCTCTGCACCAGTCATCAGCGGAGTGCCAACCGCTTTCATCCGGTCGAGTGCACCACCAAAGGCACAGCCCATTGCTACATCACCACGCAAAACAGCAACTGCTGCATCAGCCGGGTTCATTTGCACAAGGTTCACCTTTGCGAGGTCAACGCCCAGATGGTCCAGCGTGCGGATCAGCTTGTAATGGGTGACGTTGCCAATCGGAGTGGCAACCTTCTTGCCTTCCAACTCCTTGGCATTTGCCTTGGTAATACCGGTGTCGTTGCGCACAATGCAAAGGTCGTTCTCAGCATAAGTCACGGCGACGCCGACAAGTTTGATTGGAGCACCGGAGGAAACACCAACAACGAAAGGCACGAACCCATTGCTGTACGCAATTTGCACATCACCGGAAACCATGGCCTGAACCATTTCGTTTCCGTTGCCAAACGCCCGCCACTCAACTTCCAGACCCAGCGCTTCGTCGTAGGTCTTGTCAATCTGGGCTGCTTGGTTCGCGGTGGGCCATTCCAGAAAATAGGCTACGGTGATTTTATCAAGCGCGTGAGCAGAGCTCATACCAAGGCTCGCGACCATGCCTGCTGCAAGAGCCAGTTTTCCTGCAAGCTTCTTCAATGCCATCTCTATTCCCCCTCTGCGGTGCTAAGTTCTTATTCCCTCGTTATTTTTACGCGTTCCCTATTCTTGGGACTTCCTTAAACATAAGCTTTCAGCAATTGATGACACTATGAAACCGCAGGTCCCGGTAGTGCCAGTTGGTGAAGCCCGATGGAGCCAGACAGTATTTCTCGATCCGTATTCATTTATAAGTGCCCAATCTGCCAATATTATTCTCTATATCTCTGCGGAAGATTAGGTCGGAGCTTCTCAATAACAGTGATTCTTCTGTATAAATAAACGAAGAATCCTATGTTTATGCTGATGTATATGAGCAATCGCTACTTTTTGTGCTGCGACGCAGCAATTTATCTGCGGCCTCCGATAGTAATTCTATGCCCTTTGGAATTTTATCGGCGTGGATTGAAGAAAAGCCAAGGCGGAAATAGTTTTTACCTTGGTTCGCATCTGCAAAGAACACGTTCCCCGGCTCAATCAGCACACCCTGCTTCAGCGCCTCTTGGGCTAGAATCGTCGCATCCAGTTCAGGTGGCCCGCTCACCCAGAAGGACGACCCACCAAACGCAGAAACCTGCGCCCAGCCGGGAAAGTGCGTTTCCATAGCTTCGCTCAGCGCATTCCAGCGGCTTGAATAGGCATGGTGCAGCTTGCTGATCAACGCATCTTGTGAGCCCTGTGCCAGAAACAACGCAACACTGCGCTGGTTGTTGCCCGGCGGATGGCGGAGCATCAGCCGCCGCATGGCGCGGATTTCCTTGATCACCGGCTTCGGTGCCACAATAAACCCAATCCTCAAGCCCGGCATGATGGATTTGGAAAGGCTACCCACATAAAGCACCCGGCCAGATGCATCGACAGACCGCAAAGCGGCGGTGGGTTGCCCGCGATAGTTGGTCTCGTACTCGTAATCATCTTCAATAATCAGAGCGTCGGACTGGGCCGCCCATTCCAGCACCTCGCGACGTCGTTTCATCGTCATCGTGGTGTTGGTGGGGAACTGATGGCTCGGCGTCACATACACCAGCTTTGCATCCCCAAGCATGTCGGCCCGAATGCCTTCCTCATCCACAGGAATGGCCCTTATGTCGGAGCTCCTGAGTCGCATGATGTTTCGCACATCGGGATATCCGGGGTCTTCCACTGCAACAGGTGTATCCGGCTTCACAAACAAGTGCGCGATCAGAAACAGAGCATTCTGCGCACCCATCGTCACCAGAATCTCGTCAGATTCGGCAATCACACCGCGCCGGATCAGGATGCGCCGCTGGATCTGCTCAATCAGCATCGGATCATCAGCCGTAAAGCGGTCATCCGTCCAGGCATCCAGCCATTTGATGCTCATTGTCTGGCGTACACAATCCCGCCACGCGCTGATGGGAAACAGCGTTGGGTCCACCTGACCGTAGATGAACGGGTAGGGATAGCTGTGCCAGTTCTCGGTCTTCAATATATTGAATTGAGTGGACGGTGTAAGCCGCAACTTAGAAGCCCAATCCACACGATCACCGGGAACTTGTTCCTTGGGCTGGACCCGATCAGGCAGCTGTCCCAGATTCTCAATCACCTCTGGCGACACATAAAACCCGGATCGTTCACGGGTAATCAGATACCCATCCGCCGCCAGTGCCTGATAGGCCAGCATGACCGTGTTGCGCGAAACACTTAACCGTTTCGCCAACGCACGCGTTGAAGGAACTGGTGTGTTTTCAGCAAGTTGGCCGGAAAGAATAGCAGAGACGAGCATCTCCCTGATCTGGCTTTGCAGCGTCGTACTGTCATCCCGGTCAACGGAAAACAAGCTGTATCTCATGGCTGGCCCCTCCCTCCAAATCACGAGTGAAGTATCAGCATGAGTTCATCTGGCTCTATGGTCAAGAACAACTGGACCTATCTGACCTATTATTTCGGCGACAAGATATTTCTCACAGTACCTCTGGGGAACTGTTGGCGAATAACTCAGTGTTCTAGGAGAAAGATCGAGATGAGTGTCCTTGCAGAGCCGATTGAACAAGCGAAAACCAATTCTCTTGAGCAACACTGGATGCCGTTTTCCGCAAACAAAGAATTTAAAAGCGCACCGCGTCTCATCACCCGTTCAGAGGGAATGTACCTTTGGAACCAGCATGGTGACAGACTGGTAGACGGTTCCTCCGGCTTGTTCAATGTGCCAGCAGGCCATGCGCGCAAGTCGATTGCGGATGCCGTTCATGCGCAGATGATGCAGAACGGATACACAGCGCCCTTCCAGCTGGGCCAGCCGACATCCTTTGAGTTTGCGGCAAAACTCACCAAAATTATGCCAGAGCCTTTCAATCACGTGTTCTTTGTGAATTCAGGATCGGAGGCCATCGATACCGCGCTGAAAATGGTCATGGCCTATCATCGTGCAAACGGTGCTGCACAGCGCACTCGCTTTGTCTCCCGTGAGCGGGCGTACCACGGCGTGAATATGGGCGGTGTCTCTTTGGCTGGTATGGTCAAAAACCGCGAAACTTTCCCGGTTGTCATGCCAAACATCGTCATGATGCGCCATACGTGGAACGAGGAAAACGCCTTCACAAGAGGCCAGCCGGAAACCGGTGTGGAACTGGCAAATGATCTGCAGCGCTTCTGCGAGACCTATGGTGGCTCCACAATCGCCGCTGTGTTCATTGAGCCTGTTGCGGGCTCCACTGGCACGCTCGTCCCGCCAAAAGGCTATCTGGAGCGCGTGCGCCAGATCTGTGATGAGCACGGCATTCTGCTGGTGTTTGATGAAGTGATCACTGGCTTCGGCCGTCTTGGCAAACCGTTTGCAGTGGATGCGTTCAACGTGATGCCAGATATCATCACATTGGCAAAAGCACTCACCAACGGAGCAATCCCGATGGGTGCCGTTGCAGCGTCGGATCAGGTTTATGAAACGATCACGGAAGCAGCGCCAGAAAATGCCATCGAGTTCTTCCATGGCTACACATATTCGGCACACCCAGCAGCCTGTGCAGCAGGTTTGGCGACGCTTAAAATTTACGAGGAAGAAGGCCTGTTCGAACGAGCAGCTGAGCTGAGCGATTACTTCCTTGATGCAATCTGGTCCCTGCAGGATATCCCGATTGTGAAGGATATCCGAGGCTACGGGCTTATGGGCGGCGTAGAGGTTCACCCGCTTCCCGGCAAACCGGGCATCCGCGGCAACGAGATGCAAAAGCGGTTGTTCTGGAACGGCTGTCACGCCAAATGGACGGGGGACACAGCCATCCTGGCGCCAGCGTTTATTGCAGAGCGAAGTCATGTCGATGAGATCGTGGATGCAATGAGGAAAACGCTCATAGCTGAATAGATCGAAGAAAGTATTGTTTTGAGAAGAGCACATTTGTGCTCTTCTTTTGTTTTTCAAATTGGTTGAGGGGAGGCGATCAATGACGAAGTCTATTCCGCAAAATGCGCGTGTCGTGATCATTGGTGGCGGTATTGCCGGGTGTTCAGTTGCATATCATCTGGCAAAGCTTGGCTGGCAGGACATCGTGCTGCTGGAGCGCAAGCAGCTCACGTGCGGCACCACCTGGCATGCCGCAGGGTTGATTGCCCAATTACGCGCATCCAAAAACATGACGCGCCTCGCCAAATACTCGCAGGAGCTCTATGGCGATCTGGAAGCTGAAACCGAAATCGCGACAGGTTTTCGCCGCAACGGATCAATCACAGTTGCCTTAACCGAAGAACGCCGCAGTGAAATCCTACGCTCAGCCGCAATGGCGCGGGCGTTTGGGGTGGAAGTGGAAGAGATCACCACCTCAGAACTGTTGAACCGCTACCCCTATGTAAATGCGCAGGATGTAACAGCGGCCGTCTACCTGCCAAAGGATGGGCAGGGTGATCCGGGCAACATCGCGCTTGCTCTTGCCAAAGGTGCCCGCCAGCGCGGAGCACAGGTGTTTGAAGGTGTCAAAGTCACAGGCATCGCTAAGAAGAATGGTGCTGTCTCGGGTGTCTCTTGGCAGCGAGATGGCAGTGATGAGCAAGGTCACATCGCAGCTGACTATGTGGTCAATTGTGCAGGCATGTGGGCGCATCAACTGGGCAAAATGGCTGGCGTCAACGTGCCGCTCCATGCCTGCGAGCATTTCTACATGGTCACAGATAACATCGCTGGCCTCCCACAACTCCCCACGCTGCGCGTGCCGGATGAATGTGCCTACTACAAGGAAGATGCCGGCAAAATCCTGCTGGGCGCGTTTGAGCCAACCGCCAAACCATGGGGCATGCAGGGCATCTCAGATGATTTCTGTTTTGACCAGTTGCCAGAAGATATCGAGCACTTCGAGCCCATCTTGGAACAAGCGGTCAACCGTTTCCCCGAGCTGGCCGTAACAGGCATTCACACCTTCTTCAACGGCCCTGAAAGTTTCACACCGGATGATGCCTATCATCTGGGCGAAGCGCCGGAACTCAAGAACTTCTTTGTCTGTGCTGGCTTCAACTCCATCGGTATTCAATCCGCTGGTGGCGCAGGCATGGCGCTCGCCCATTGGATGGAGCATGGCCATCCACCCTTTGATATTTCCGATGTTGATATCAGGCGCATGCAGCCATTCATGGGCAACAAAACGTTCCTCTATCAACGTTCGAAAGAAACGCTCGGCCTGCTCTATGCTGATCACTTCCCTTTCCGCCAGAAAGCCACGGCACGCGGTGTCCGTCGCTCTCCGCTGCATGAGCATCTCAAACAAGCTGGCGCAGCGTTTGGTGAAGTTGCAGGCTGGGAGCGCGCTAATTGGTTTGCAGAGCAGGGGCAGGACCCAACCTACAAATACTCTTGGAAGCGCCAAAATTGGTTTGAGAACTCAAAGCGTGAGCACCTCGCCATCCGCAACAATGTTGGCCTCTACGACATGTCCTCCTTCGGGAAGATCCGTGTGGAAGGACCGGATGCAGAAGCACTGCTCAATCATATGTGCGGCGGAGACATGTCTGTTCCTGTCGGCAAAATTGTCTACACGCAGTTCCTCAATGAACGTGGTGGTATTGAAGCCGATCTCACCGTGACGCGCCTCTCAGAGACTGCTTATCTACTCGTAACTCCAGCAGCCACTGTTATCCGGGAACTCAGCTGGTTCAATAAGCACAAGGCTGGCGCCAATGTGGTCATCACCGACATCACAGCAGGCGAGGCTACACTGGTGGTGATGGGGCCAAACTCGCGAGAGCTGCTCTCCAAAGTCTCCAATCACGATTGGTCCAACGAGAACCATCCATTCGGAACCATGCAGGAGATCGAACTCGGCATGGGCCTCGCTCGTGCACACCGTGTGTCCTATGTGGGTGAACTGGGCTGGGAGCTCTATGTCTCAACCGACATGGCCGCCCATGCCTATGAAACACTCGTGGAAGCAGGCGCTGATATCGACCTGAAACTCTGCGGTCTCCACGCAATGGATTCCCTGCGCATCGAAAAAGGCTTCCGGCACTTCGGTCATGACATAACCGAGGAAGATCATGTTGTGGAAGCAGGTCTCGGCTTTGCTGTCAGCACCAAGAAACCATCCTTCATCGGCAGAGACGCGGTCTTACGGAAGAAGGAAGAGGGCCTCTCATCCCGAATGCTGCAGTTCAAGCTGAAGGATTCAGAACCACTTCTGCATCACAACGAACCAGTCCTGCGCGATGGTGAGATCGTCGGCTACCTCACCTCCGGCAACTACGGCCACACTCTGGGCGGTGCCATAGGCCTTGGCTACGTGCCATGCAAAGGCGAAACAATCAAAGACATGCTCGCCTCCAGCTACCAGATCGACGTCGAAGGCACCTTGTGCGACGCAGAAGCATCCTTCAAGCCAATGTACGACCCCAAAAGCCTCCGTATGCGTGGTGTGAAGGAACTCGAAAACGCATAACTTAAGCGAGCACCTCGCGCTGTGTGCGAGGTGTTAATCTAATCTGGTGTTTGTGACGCCATATCCCTAATCAACAAACGCTTTAAAAGAAAAAAGCCCGGGCAGCTTTGCACTGCGCGGGCTTTAAGGTTCATGCCCCTCTCAGAGGAGGCGAGACGGGCACTGCTGGAGGACTTACGCGAGTTCTTGTTCGCGCATATCTTCCGCGTTGATGCCAGCGACAGCAACAGGTGCTTTCATTGCGTCTCTGCGGAAAGGCTCACCAAGTTCCTGATTAAGGATCACCTCAATGAACGTGGTCTCGTTACGCTCCATCTGGCCTTCAATGGCGTCATTCAGGGTCTTGGTCAGCTCATCGGTGCCGAACACCTGAATGCCCTTCAGGCCGCAAGCCTCTGCAATCTTGGCGTACTGAACTTCCAGATTGAGCTCAGTGCCAACGAAGTTGTCGTCGTACCACAGCGTCGTGTTGCGCTTCTCCGCGCCCCACTGATAGTTGCGGAAGATCACCATTGTGATGGGTGGCCAGTCATCACGACCACAAGCAGTCATCTCGTTCATGGAGATGCCAAAGGCTCCATCACCAGCAAACCCGACAACTGGCACATCAGGACGACCAATCTTCGCGCCCAGAATAGCAGGCAAGCCGTAACCGCAAGGCCCGAATAGACCCGGAGCAAGATACTTCCGCCCCTCATCAAAACTCGGGTAGGCGTTGCCAATGGCGCAGTTGTTGCCAATGTCAGAGGAGATAATCGCTTCTTTCGGCAGTGCTGCCTGAATAGCGCGCCATGCCATGCGTGGAGACATCTTCTGAGGCTCACGTGTACGGGCGCGCTCGTTCCAGCTTGTGCCTGGATCATCATCCTCGTGATCCATGGAAGAGAGCTCCTGCAACCACGCGGACTTCGCATGATGCACCAGTGCTTCCCGGTCTTCACGTCCCGCATTACCTGCGTGATCCGCCAGTTCTTCAAGGATCTGCTCTGCCACAGCACGAGCATCCCCCTGAATGCCAACACTTACCTTCTTGGTCAGCCCGATGCGGTCAGAGTTGATGTCCACCTGAATGACCTTGGCGTCCTTCGGCCAGTAATCCATGTCGTAGCAAGGCAGGGTAGAGAACGGATTGAGCCGCGTCCCAAGAGCCAGCACTACGTCCGCTTTCGAGATCATTTCCATGCCCGCTTTTGAGCCGTTATAGCCAAGCGGACCGACGGAAAGTGGGTGATTGCCGGGGAATGCATCATTGTGCTGATAGCCACAACAGACCGGCGCGCTCAGCTTCTCCGCCAAAACAGCAGACGCCTGAATAGCGCCACTCAACACAACACCCGCACCGTTCAAAATGACAGGGAACTTTGCATCAGACAGCAGCTCAGCAGCCTTCTTGATGGACTGCACACCACCACGCGGCTTTTCCATGCGCACGATCTGCGGCAGCTCGATGTCGATCACCTGTGTCCAGAAATCACGCGGTATGTTGATCTGGGCCGGAGCGCACCCACGCCAGGCTTTCTCAATCACACGGTTCAGCACTTCCGCAATACGGGAAGGATCACGAACCTCTTCCTGATAGCAAACCATATCCTCAAACAGAGCCATCTGCTCTATTTCCTGAAAGCCACCTTGTCCGATGGTCTTGTTGGCTGCCTGCGGGGTAACAAGCAGCAGGGGTGTATGGTTCCAGTAGGCTGTCTTGATCGGCGTTACGAAATTGGTAATGCCTGGACCGTTCTGAGCAATCGCCATGCTCATCTTACCGGTTGCGCGGGAGTATCCATCCGCGCTCATGCCTGCGTTACACTCGTGGGCGCAATCCCAAAACTTGACACCTGCGGCAGGAAAGAGATCCGAAACCGGCATCATGGCAGAACCGATAATGCCGAAGGCGTTATCAATTCCGTGCATCTGAAGCACTTTTACAAAGGCCTCTTCGGTCGTCATTTTCATGGCACAAGTCCTCCCCATCACGTCACAGGCACGGCTGTGATCTGCACATTTTGATATGCAGTCAAACCTAGCCTGAGCCAGCGGAGGGGTTTAGGGCCAGATTCCGCTATAGCATTGGTCAGTTGTGTAGAAGGTATTGAAGATGCAGCGGAATGCCATCGCTCGATCCCGAGCAGAGAAGCGCTAGCTTACGTCAGCGCTGACGGAAACGAGGCTGGTATTCATCAATCCCCGCAGGGAGTTACCAACATAGACAGCGTCTGCTGAGCGCAAATCATGCACAGTCAGATCCGCTTCCTCTGCATATCCATGTTCCAGCAAACCAGCGCGGAAAACTCCCGGCAATAACCCATGCGTAAGAGCAGGGGTGAGCAACTTGCCGTCCTTGCGGATAAACAGATTGGTGAAGCTGCCTTCAGTCAGGTATCCAGCTTCATTGAGGAAAATGACCTCGGAACATCCATAGTTAGCAGCATACTCTGCGCGGGTTTGATCGTAAAATCCGCGCTGGCTGGTTTTGTGGAACAGGAACCGGTCCTGTGAATGCACATGCTCGTCTGCAAGGCAGATCCGCCAGTCATCCCCGCTTGCTGCCGGCATTTCCTGCGCCGTCAGCATGAACTGTCCGTCTTCATAAAGATCAAGCCGAACCCGCATATTGCGATCAAACACTGCAGCATGGTCTGAAAGCACGCTCAACGCCTGATCTAAGTTCCAGTTGAAACCGAAGTAAGATGCGCTGTCGGCCATCCGTTGCAGATGACGTTCCAGCAACGTATAGCCTTCGTCAGGCGTCCAACCCATAGTTTCAAACAGGGTGAAACGCTCTTCTGACGCCTTCAGGAAGTTCAGTTTCAGCAGACATTCATCATATTCTGGCGAGGCACCGGAATCGAATACAACACCCGAGCCTGTCCCCATTTCAGCAGCGCCATCCTCGTCAATTACCAGAGTGCGGATCGCTACATTGAACGTGAAATCGCCATTGGGCTCAATCATTCCAATGGAGCCGGTATAGATCCCGCGCGGGCTCTTTTCCAGCTCATCAATGATCTCCATAGCCCAAAGCTTCGGCGCTCCGGTGATGGAACCACACGGGAACAGCTCTTCAATAATCTCGGGCAGTTCAGCTCCATCCACCAGCTCGCCAGTGGTGGTGGAGGTCATCTGGAACAGGCTACGGTACTGCTCAACCTCACAGTGAGACGGAACACAAACACTACCTGCTTTGGTGATGCGAGAGAGGTCATTGCGCATCAGATCAAGGATCATGGTGTTCTCGGCGCGTGACTTCACATCACTCTGCAGCCAGTCCTGAACACGCGCATCTTCTTCGCTCGTGCGCCCACGCTGAGCTGTGCCCTTCATCGGGCGTGTCGTCAGTTGTTTGCCCTTGCGCTCCAAAAACAGTTCCGGAGAAATTGAGAGAACCTTCTGGTCACCCAGATGCAAAAGGGCAGCATATCCAACCGGTTGCTGGAACAGCAGATTGTCAAACAAGGCAGCTGCGCTTCCAGTCTGCTCAAGCTCTGCACGCATGGTCAGGTTGATCTGGTAGATGTCACCTTGTGCCAGATGCTGCTGTGTTTTGGCAAAAGCGCTCTCATAGTCGCCTTTGCTCATATCAAACTGGTTGATGTGAATGGAAGGGGCGGCTTCATTGCCTGCAGCCTCAACCAACCATTGGGCTTCTTCATCTCGGGTCAAAAGCTGAGGTGCATCGTAGACGCCAAACCAGGCAAGAGGCACATTGCCTGTGCCCTTGAAGCGCTGCTTCAGCTTCTCTTCAAACGCAAAACCAAATTCATAGGAGAAGAAGCCAGCCAGATAGTGACCCGCTTTGCGCTCTTGTTCCAGTTGCTGAAGAAACTGAGGGACCTCAGAAAGAGTTTGGCAGGTCAGCACGTGCTTTGGGGCTTGGAAGAGACGCGCAGGCTCATGACTAAGCCTGTCGACAAAAAGTACTGTTCCAAACGCAAACTGCGCCATACCTGTCCATTCTTATTTGGGTTACCCTTATTAAGAATGCTCAATACCAGCCCGTCAGACCAAGGCAATCATAAAATTGTCTCCAAGTCCGTTTCTTGAGTAATTTTGCGTAAATTGTGATCAATTTCAGCCCAAATATCCGAAAATTCACCTCAAGGCAGCCGTTTCAGAAGAGCAGAAGCGTCGCTCAAACGCAAAACGGGCCACCAAGGTGACCCGTTTCATCAGAATTTGTAGCGCAGATTAAGCAACGTCGTGGAAGAAGCGCTCTAGCGTATTGTGAACTTCATTGAGATCCCCATCAACCTTATTGGCTTTCTCAGTCACTTCGAAGACCGAGCCTGTCGCCTCGTTCATGGCTTCACTCAGGCTGGCAATGCTCTGGGAAACTGCCATGGTACCATCAGCTGCAGCTGCAATATTAGCTGAGATCTCGTTGGTCGCGTCACCCTGCTGGGTTATCGCTTCTGCAATTGCACCAGTGTGGGCGTTCACGTCATCCATGGTCAAAGTGATGGAGCCAATTGCGTCCACAGCTTCCCGGGTTCTGCCCTGAATTGCGGAAACTTGAGACGCGATCTCTTCAGTCGCTTTGGAGGTCTGGTTGGCCAGCTCTTTCACTTCTGCGGCTACAACTGCAAAGCCTTTACCTGCTTCACCTGCCCGGGCAGCTTCAATGGTGGCGTTTAGGGCCAGCAGATTGGTTTGTTCAGCAATCGCCTGAATGAGCGTAACCACTTCACCAATGCGGCTTGCAGCCTCTGCAAGGCTGCCAATGGTGTCGTTGGTCTCCTGCGCACCACGGGTTGCAGCTTCAACCATGTCGTTGGCCTGCGCAATCTGGCGTGCGATCTCGGAAATGGAGGAGGAAAGCTCTTCGGAAGCAGCAGAAACGGTCTGAACATTGCCAGATGCTGAATCAGAGGAGGAGACAACTTCAGTGGTATGACCAGAGCATTTATGCGTCGCGTTCTCCAGGCCTTTGGAAGCAGATACGATGCTATGCGTGTTTTGTGAAAGGCTCTTCAGCTGCCCATCCACCACGTCACGCAGCCCGGAAATGTGCTTTTCAAAGAATGCGATACGTTCGGATTGCTCTGCAATCTTCTGTTCGTTCTCTGCAACTTCAGCTGCAATCCCTGCAGCTTGAGCGGAAGCAGCATTGTCTGCCGCGTTAGAAGCTTCAGCATCGTCCTGACCGCTCAGGAAGGCCATCGTCACGCCAGCGAGAAGAACCAGAATGATGAGGTTGCCAGACATGGTGCTCTGATCACTCACGAGGAAGTCAGGCAAAACGAACAGGCTACCAAGAAGATAAATTGCGGAAATTGCAAGGAAACTGCCAAGCGCGCCGCCATTGCGAGAAGAACTCAAAACAACCAGCGGGGCAAAGAACAGGATGTTGAAGTCCACTTGCCAGCCTTCTGCATATCCACCAAGAGCAGCAGCAGTGCTTGCAACCGCGGTCAAAATGGCGAGGCAAATGCCGGAAGCCAGGTCAGATGCACCGGATTCCTTGTCTTTCAGCCACAATGCGGTTGGAATAGCAGCAAGAAGGAAAGCTGATCCCGAAAGAATGCTCATTGTGCCGGTATCACCAGCCCAGCTCATCCCAAAGCTCAGGAGAGCAAGAACCCAACCCAAGGCAATCGGCCAACTGGTTGAACCCGTGTCAGATTGGCCTACCTCTTCTTCAAATCCGACTGCAGCACTCATTTCAGGTCTTCCCTTAATTGTATTGGTGCATGACACACCCAAATACATCCACCCAATTATTAAACGCATTCTGGATTTATAACTCTCTGATAACAAAGAGGAATGCGCACAACCTCAAGCAGTCAGACGACACAATTACAGTCGTGACCACTTGGTTGAATGAAAGAAATAATACGCACGAAAGGGCGAAATCACACAGCAATCGCCTCTAAAAGAGGCGGCCCTCAAAATTGAATTGCGTAAATTACTCCATTCAAATCTTAGTTGTAATTTGTATAAGATTTATGCTTAAGAGAAGCTTAATGGAGTGGAAGGGAAGTGTAAAAAGCAAAGAACACCGAAGCGTTCACTCCGGTGTTTCTGCGTTGAAAATAAACTGAAATCAATAAAAAAACTAAACCAGTAAAATTAAGCCTTAGGCTGGTTCGTTCTCTGCAACCTGTTCATCTTCCATTGGATCATCGTAGCAAAAGCGTGTGCAAGCAGAGCTTTCCACGTCATTCAGGATGAACTTGAGGAGAGAGGAGAGGTTGTCCAATTGGCTCTCATCGATGTCACCGAGCAGCGCATGAGCTGCTTTACGGCGCGCCTCAGCCACTTCAACGGCCTTACGCTTACCACGAACGGTGAGTTCTACCATAACTTCCCGGCCTCTACGGCGAAGACGTCGGACCAACCAGTCTTTCTCAAGACGGTCAATCAGGCGCACGGTGGCGGAATGGCTTAAACGAACTTCTTTCGCAACTGTACCGATGGAGATGGCCGGAGAGCGTCGCATAATAAGAAGAGCCGCGACGGCACTTGTTGAAAGATCTCCGTAAGCATCAACACTCGCATCTTCAAGTGCTGTACTTACCGCGGAAAGTTGGTCTGCAATATGATTGGTTCTCATCATAAATTAAATCTCTAAAATACTGTCCTGACGATTCTGACTTAGCGTCATTAGAGTTAATCCTAAAACTGCAATTTAACAAATGCAAGTTTAATAAAATTGAAAATAATAAGTATTTCGAAACCATGCAACCTGCAAAATCAATAAAAACCGCCGATTTGGTCCCTGATTATTAGCAGGTTGCAATTATCCATAAATTATTTTTGATCACCTATTGCTTAGGGGATTGGGGCGAAACCGGCAATGGGCAGGTCGCACCTGTGCCCGAAAGGCCACAGTATCCATCTGGATTCTTTGCCAAATATTGTTGGTGATATTCTTCAGCGTAATAGAATACGTCGAGCGGACCGATTTCCGTGGTAATCCCTGCGTTTTTGCCGATTTCCTTAAGGGCATCCTGATAAGACTTAGCTGTTTCTTTAGCCGTCTCAATATCTGCCTCACTCATCAAATAAAGTGCAGATCTATACTGTGTCCCCACATCGTTGCCCTGCCGCATTCCTTGCGTTGGGTCGTGACGCTCCCAAAATACCTTCAAAAGTTGTTCCAGAGAGATTTCTTCTGGATTGTAGACCACTTTTACAATTTCGGTGTGACCGGTCTGACCAGTACACGTCTCGTGGTAGGTCGGATTCTTTGTTGCACCACCTGCAAAGCCAACAGCTGTTACATACACACCCGGCAATTCCCAGAAGGCGCGTTCAGCACCCCAGTAACACCCCATGCCCACATAGAGCTCTTTCATCCCTTCAGGATATGGCCCATTCAGATCATGACCATTCACGAAGTGCTTTCCGGGAGTCATGATCGGTGTATCCCGGCCTGGCAGCGCTGTACCTGTATCCGGCATTTTAAACTTGTTTGAGAGCATTCTGAGAAACGACATATTCACTTACCTGTAAGAACTCTGCATCACAGCAGGGTTGTGCTGATGCGACGCCGCTTGTCGCCATACCATAGCATAATTAGTCCGAGAGGTCCGAATATAACCCACGGCGGCATCAGCAAAAGGCTTTGAATAATCGGATCCCAGAGAAGAGGGCTCACGTACCGCTGGATGGCCGCCTGGGATGCATTGAGCGTTTCTGGTGACAGATCAAACCAGATCAGTCCCAGTGGTGAAGAGGTCCAGCTGGAGGTCGCAATGCTCTTAGTGGCATCCACGACAAATGAGACCAGCGCTATGGCGACAAACCACACACCTATAAAACGCAGAAAAAATCCAACCACGTGTCTGCTTCCTTTTTCTGTCAGCTATCTTTTAAACTCGCAATGAGCCTGCGTGTATCCACAGTACCTCATGCAATCTAAGGTGCAACCTATCAGAACAAGCATGCCAGACGCTCTTAAATTCCAGTCAAAACTGCGTAATGGATTGTGATTGGTTGCCCGTAGACAGGCAGAAAAATGCCTTTGTTTTCATTCTGGTTCCACAGAGTGGGGATACATGGCAAAAAAATCGAAAAGACCTCTTGCGCCCCCCAATAGTTTTGCATATACCCCCTCTCACGCCGCCGGGCATACCCGGTGAGCGGAATGCGGAGAGGTGGCCGAGTGGTCGAAGGCGCACGCCTGGAAAGTGTGTAGGCGGGGAACCGTCTCCAGGGTTCGAATCCCTGTCTCTCCGCCATTGCCATTTCTTCCCCAAACGAAAATCAGTCAATTAAATCAATAGTTTATGCTGGATATTTAGAGGCAACTTGACTCTGAATCCCTTCACTGCATAACATTCTACATAACAAACTGCATAACATTTGTGTTTGGTGGAGTGTGGAATGGGATACTCGTTAAGTCGCGGCGTCTACTATTTTGTGAAGCGTGTCCCTAAGAGATATGCTGCTGTTGAGCCTCGCACTCGTGTTCAACTTTCCCTGAAAACCAAAAGTCCTGATGTCGCTGAGAAGAAGTCTCTCATGGTTGAGGAGAGGCTGATTGCATATTGGGAAGCTCTTCTCGCGAACAATGAAGAAAGCGCTCAGGCGCATTATGATGCTGCTTTGAACTTCGCAGGAGCACACGGGTTTACCTACCTCTCGCTTGAGGATGTGGTTGTGTCTCCGATTGACGATCTGCTTGGCAGGGTGGACGTGATACCGGATTCAGAGGTGCCGAAGAAGAACTCAGCTGCAATTGCGGGTGTCTTAGGTTCTGCAAAGCCGAAGCAGAAACTCTCGAAGGTATATGAAGAGTACCTGGAACTTACACCTGATCTTCGAGTGGGCATGAGTGATGACCAGATCCGGAAATGGAAGAACCCAAAGTTCAAAGCAATAAACAACTTCATCGCGGTGGTCGGGGATAAGGATGTGCGGGAGATTGCCCGCGAAGACGGGTTGAAGCTGCGGCAATGGTGGATGGATCGTATTCTGGATGAGGGAAAGAAACCTAGTACAGCGAACAAGGACTTTACCCACCTGTCTAAAATCTTCTCAACATGGTGCGATCTCAAGCAGGAGAAGCTAGAGAATCCATTCTTGCGATTGCGTCTGAAGGAAGATGATACCCAAGATGAGCGACCTCCGTTTTCTCGTGACTGGATCGAGACGAAGTTGTTGGCTCCGGATGCATTCGGCGCAACCAATGAGGAGGCAGTTCTCATCTTCAAGATCCTAATCAATACCGGATTGAGACCCTCAGAGGTGATCGGGGCAAAGCTGGAGCACTTCAAGATTACTCACAATGTGCCTCATATCAGCATTGAAGAGTATCGAGCTGAAGGCTTCATGAGGAAGCTGAAAACCAAGTGGTCTGCGCGTGAAGTGCCGCTCGTGGGTGTTTCTCTGGAAGCTGCGCGGCGACTGGTGGCGCTTGGCGGGGTGCAGAAATACTACCTCAAGTCAGATCAGTGGTCGGCTCTCATCAATAAGGAGTTGGATAAGCACAAGCTCAGGGAGACTGAACAACACACGGCTTACTCACTGCGACACTCGTTTGAAGATAGCTTGTTGGAGGTTGGGGTGGATCATCGACTTCGCGTGGAGCTGATGGGGCATTCTTACGAGCGGCCAAAGTATGGGGAAGGTGGAAGCTTGCAGCTCAAGCGTGAGCAGATCGAGAAGGTTGCGTTTTATTGAGTGGCGATCTTAAGGGCCAGCTGCAGGGCGTCTTCTTTTTGCTGGAACTCTTCGACTTCCTTGGTCAGGCGTTGGAAGATGGGCAGGTATTGCGGATTGCCTGCGGCGATGATCCGGGCCACTTTCTTTTGAGCACCAAGAAGGCGCTCCAGCGTCACCTCCTTATTGTGAGGTGCTGAAGCTGCCAACTGCGCTACAGGTTTTCTGCGCGGGGCAACGTTCATTGGATTACTTTACCTTTTCGTGTCTAGCTGGTGGTCAGATAAGCTGGAGAAGCAGGGCTTTAAGTAGGTCTAGTGTGAGCCATGTAAGGGCGATGGTCAGTGCCAGTTTAAGCTCCATCTTGAGACCCGCTCGGCACTTGCTGAGAGACGTTCCAAGCCTCAATTATTTTGGGTTTTTGCCCTTCGGCTAAGATGAGTTCGTGCATTAGCTCAGAGCATACGTATGCCATTGCTGTGCTCTGATCTTTGAAGCTCAGCGTAGGTTTGTGCTCTTTGCCCTTGCGCTCATCATAGATTTCCCATTCGCCGGGGCCACCACGTAGGCGAAACAAGCGACCATCTTTAGAGCTAACGTCCCAGTGGCCTATGTTCCGTCGAAAAACTTGGAAATGAGGAACCATAATCACCTCCTGTAAAATGGATTTAATTGGATTTGGAGAAGAAGCTGGGGTTCGCTGCTTGCATCTCTGCGTACTCTCCCAAGTCGAAGTCGCTCAGCTGCAATGCTTTTACCTCATCATCCGTCAAACCAGCACTGCGTAGCAGCTCTGCAGCCATGGTGGGTTGATTGTGGGTCTGGGCGATTTGAGTGCAGGCGGCGATATAGCCAGCCAGATATGCCTTCTTCTCGTCTTGGGTCATGTTTCACCTGTTTGGGCTTGAGTTAATCGGAGAAGTCGATGAGGAAGAGTTGGCCGCACCCAATTGGAAAGGCCATTGTCCCCCAGTAATCGTCG
>NZ_LCWX01000196.1:0-335 GCF_001431305.1 Pseudovibrio sp. POLY-S9 | reverse complement strand
GCCTGTTCAAGCAGCGTTGTGCTTACAGAGTTGCCATTTTGGTCGACGACTGCGTTCGCAAAAAGATCTTCTGTCCCCCAACTGTTGTTGGCAATATCATATCGTTGCCAGTTGAACAGTGGGTTGAGATCGCTCTCCCGAATGCCTTCGCTTGTAAGCGTTGCATCATAAGCAACGCCAACTGATCCAATGTCATTGCGTGCAGCGCCAATAACACCGGCCACCAATGTCGCGTGTTGTGTCGGTTCAATGTTTGGATTTTGCGTGCGCAACGCTTCATCATCAATATTGGGCAGCAAGTCCGGATGACTGTAGTCAACCTGTCCATAGTCTTC
>NZ_LCWX01000195.1:0-1761 GCF_001431305.1 Pseudovibrio sp. POLY-S9 | reverse complement strand
GCAAGGCGCAGCAGATCTCGTCCGCTTGAAATTTCACGCTTTCGCAGCAAAGCCCCAAATTTGATTGCGGCTTCTTCGATATCAAGACTGGATGACAAAGATGAAAGGATGTCTGGCCATTGAGCTAACGTAGCAACTTCAGTTTTCATTTCCCCTATGAATCACATAATGATTCCAGCGGTCTACATAAACTAAACTGCATCGATTATTATACCACAGATGTTTGGCTGCGTTCGAAAGTCTGCCATATCGTACTCATTGAGGTAAATGTTATAGGACACCACCTTGGACCACACGAGTTCCAAGTGTCCCTGCAAATTCAGGCCTATGAGGGGTTCGAATAGAACTTTGGGCATCAACCAAAGTATAAATGAAATATTTTATTTATATATGTGCTCTGCACGTTTGTTTTGGTCGGTCTTTAGGTCTATTGGCTTTGTATTATTGGTAGAATGCATGAGGGAACTTCATTGATTAAATTTGTATCTTTCACGAATGTATTGACATGAACTGGCTCCTTCGATTTTAAGCATGCTTCGTGCACAAGTTGGATGTTTTTCTATAGAGCACTGGAGGGCCTGGGAGAGTTGCAGGAAACCATATTTCTTCTAAGACAAACAGGACCGCTGACATTTTACATTGGCGAGGCGAAGCCGCCTCATCATGTGCCTTTTTTTGATTGCTCGTGTAATCCGCGCGATTAATCATGAAAAGGTTCACTCCTCAGTAATTTCACAAGTTAAAACAGATATACGAAAGAGATACTTATGCCATTTCACATTACGGGCGGCAAGCAACCTGAAACTGATGATAGTACAACATCATTTGATGAGCTTGATGGTGATAGAAAACAGATCTGTCTCGTAGATCCAGCTCCTGATGGTGGCGCATTGATCATGCCAAGTTCTATGGAAGTCGGTCGCCCCATCTTACCTGATCATGTGCCAACAAAGCTGGAACGCGTCAATTGTTCAATCAAAACCCGGCCATTGCTTGATTTTAACAGATGGAGGGGAATTACGCTCGTGCCTCAAGCGTTCAAAGACATTCTCGAAGAGCTTGAACCAAATACGCATCAGTTTTTCCCGATGGACTATTTTGAAGGGGCTGACAAGATTGGTGAGGGATATCTCTTCATTTTTTGTAAGCGCCTAGACACACTACACGATACTGCCTGCTGGCCAGAGCGAGATGCACGAGGCTTCATTCCCCGTCCTCCACGCAGTAAAGAAGCAAAGGTTGTGTTTTCGAAAGAAAAGATCGCGGGTCATCACGCTTGGGTAGACAAATTCGCTAGAGGCCGTCGTATTTCCGATGAGTTTGCCGAACGGTTGCAGGCACTGAACCTTACTGGCCTCAATTATAATCCAATGCAGATTGCTTAATACAGATTTCAGGACATTTTATTATGGCTAATTTTGATGATTTGACGCGCCCTGACTTAAGTGATCTGTCTGGATTTGGCGATGTGAGTGGCACTGGCTTCCAAGGTGCTCATGTGCATGGGAAGAAGACCCTTGCCCCAGACCTAGACTGGTTATTTGAGCATATGAACAGTGATCTCCCAGTCACTGAGCATCTGGATGCAAACTCAACTTCGAATGGTGTGTTGCTGCCGGGTTCCAACAAAGCTAACACCTCTCATGCAAGCTCAATATTGGGAGTAGCTGATGGGGTGGATGGCTCCTGCTCCCACCAACGCCGTAATGCGTCATACTGCAGTTGTCATGGACAGCAAACGAATGGAGCCACCCCATGCAA
>NZ_LCWX01000194.1:453-11930 GCF_001431305.1 Pseudovibrio sp. POLY-S9 | reverse complement strand
GATTGAAGGGGCATGCCCCTTCAATCAAAAGTCAAAGCTGCGAAAGTGGGTAATTTTCAAGCAGCACAAATGGGGAAAATACATCCAGCACTGACACAGGATCCATCACGATTGATGGCAATACGGCCACATCCGTGAGTGTTGGCAGTGGTGGTAAGCTGCATGTGGATGTCGCTCCAACCGATAGCAGCGGGTATTCCCACAACACCTATAGCGACTTCAGTGTACCTGCTGTCGGTGCCGAGTTGGACAACACGGGTGCCGGTGCCCGCACCATCATCAATGAGGTTACCTCTCAAAAACGCTCGCTTATTGAGGGACATATTGAGGTCTTGGGAGTGCAGGCCGATGTGATCCTTGCCAATCCCAATGGCGTAACGGTCAATGGTGGTGGGTTTGTCAACGCGGGCCGAGCTCTGATCATTGGCGGATACAGCACAGGCGTTTCGGATGGGCACCGGCAGTTTAGTCTTAGTGATACCGATATTGAGGTGGGTTCGGAAGGATTGTCCGGAGCCCTGGATACACTGGCGTTAATTGCAAAGCAGATTTCCCTGTCAGGAACCGTGGATGTTGGAGATGGAGCATTAACAGTTAAGGCTGCCTCTGGTCAGATGCGGGTTGATCCCAATGCCAACTCTGAGGATTGGCTCTCGCTGGAAACAGAGGCGGATACTGCTAATGTTCGCCTGCTTATTTCGGCTGGTGCGCATCTTTCTGGTGGCCAGATTACGGCCAGTGCTAACGGCACTGGCGCTGCAGTTAAGATGGCAGGACGCGGCCTTGCCAGCGCGGGGCATTTTACTTTGAGTGCAGATGGCAAGATTTCAGCGTCTGGAATACTTGAGGCACAAAAAAGCATCGTTTTGAACGCTCAAGAGATTGAGGTTGCGGGGCAAGGACAGGAGAAGGCCAGGATAGCATCAATACAAGAAGCTGTCTGGTTGCATGCACGAGATAATCTGTCTGTATCGCAGGCTGAACTAAATGGGGCTGCTCAATCCAGCTATGGTGTCGCTAGCGGTGGGGCCTTATCACTTTTGGGAGAGCAAACCACGATAGCGGATACAAAAGTTAGCGGCACGGGCAGCTACGTGGAGTTTAAGGCAGCAGATCTGCTGACCCTTACGGATATTGCAGCTGAGAGTGAGAATGAGCTGATCATTGCTGCCGGGAGCATTCAAGGCGAGGGATTGACCCTGTCCACGAAGGAGCGCCTCAGCGTTCTGGCAACCAAAGACATCACGTTTGATCAAGTGATTGCCGCAGCAGATCTTGGACAGACTTATGAGGGAGCTGGATTTACCTTAAGAAGCAATGAGAATGTTCGCTCTCAGCTATCCTCCAAGACAGCAGGTCTCAGCTTTAAAGTGACCGGTGATTTTGCCAATTATGGTGGGTTGATCGAAGGGGAAAGCCAAACCTTTGGTGATCTGAATGCCAATGGCACCGTATCTGTCACAGCTGGTGGCAACATCATCAACACCACGCTCTCTCAGGCAAGTATCGGCGCAATGTTTGCAAAAAATGGAGAGCTGTATGTTGAAGCAGGTGGTGACATTATCAATGAGAGTGGCCGCTTGCTATCCAATGGTGACATCTCATTAAGCGCCAATAATGGCAAGATCGCAAACCTACTCAAGAGTACTCGCTCGACTTCTGAAAAAGGGGAAACCTCCGGCGGATCCAAGCTGTTTGTTAGCTCGCAAAATCGCTGGGAGGACTATGGAACCTATTTTGCTGGCCGGGAGATCGGGCAGATCATTGGCCTTGGAGATGTGCATCTGCAAGCTGGCGAGGTCCGCAATATTGGTGGCCAGATTAATGGTGCGGGTGTCTCGATAGCTGCTGCGGTGGTTGAAAACTCTGCCCGCCAGTTAGGCTCTTCCCGTTTCAAGCGATCTTGTCTCTGGTTTATGTGCAGGGCCAAAGCAACATCATCAATATCCTTCGATGGTGGCCAGATGACGGCCACTGGTGCGCTGACCATTACTGCAACTGAGAATTTTTTATCTCGAGCAGGTGTTTTAAACGGCGCAGATGGCATTGAACTCAGTGCCCCTGATATAACCTTCCGGCCCATCAACTATGTTGAGTATTTTGCACTCCATGGCGGTCCGCACAACCTATTTATAGGTGGCTCACCTGTGACTTTACATCAGCAGAAACAAGCCCTTGCATTCAGCAGTGGAGGCAAGATCCGCTTTGTTTCAGATGGTGTCCTGACCTTGCAGGATGCGAATGTGTTTGGCGACAAGGGCATAGAGTGGCCGGATAATGTGATGCGTCTCACGAATGAACAGCCTGTGCTTGATCCGGCATACGTTAACATCGGCTGGCTCAGTGGGGTGCTTTGAGATGACTAGCAAAAAGAACCTTTTTTGGGTTTCAGGCATATGTGTTGCTCTGAACTGTTTTCTGTTCAGCTCGGCAGCTTTCGCTCAATTTGCCGGTAACGAACCTGACCGCTTGTTGCGAGAGCGTGAAGAACAGCAGATCCGGACCCGCGCTCAGGATGCAGAGGAAGGCCTCAGGATAAGCGAACAACCTGCCTTGCGACAACAGGCCCAAGGCGCTCCTTGCTTTCCAATTGATACTATCAATGTGGAAGGTGCAACTCACCTATCACAGCAACAGATTGAGCTCCTTATCACGCCTTATGCCAACTCCTGCATGGACATTGCGGATATCGATAATCTGCTGGTAACGATCTCGCAGGCTTATGTAGTGAAAGGCCTGATCACCAGCCGGGCTTATCTGCCTGATCAGGATATTCAAAGCCGCAAACTCCATGTGATTGTGGTTGAGGGAGTTGTTGAAGATATTGTCTACGCTGAAATGCGCGGTGAAGTTTTAAAAGACGGGCCAAGACGCAAGACTAAGTTGGCCTTGCCAGTCAAACCGGGGGAGCTACTCCAACTCCGTGACATTGAGCAGGGCGTGGACCAGATGAACAAACTGGCCTCTGCCAATGTGCAGCTCGACATAGCCCCAGGTCAACAGATCGGCGGCACGCAGTTGCGACTGGTCAACCGCATCGAAGATGAAACCCGGTTGACGGTACGCTCCAACTATGATCGCAGCCTGGGCTTTACCAACAAAACAGTTGATGTGCTGTTTGAACAAGATGATCTGCTCGGGCTCAATGAAGCCTGGTTTGTTGGTTATTCGGGCAGCAACTCATCAAACTCACTGTCTGCCAGCTTGCGGGTCCCTTATGGTTATTGGGACGTCTCGGCGTCATTGAGCTATAGTGATGATGCACAAGTGCTAACCAGTTCCAGCCTGCTGTATTCTCCTACACTTGCTGCCTCATTGTCCGTTGACCGGCTGTTAACGCGCTCGGCAACACGCAAGCTTTACGTCAAAACACGGGCAGACTACTCCAAGCTACGCAGGTTTATCAATACCAGTGAGCTCAATGTACAGGAGCTGGTCGGCATCAGAACAGGCGTTGCCAGCGAATTCTTTGCCAGTGGTTCCTATCTGTTACTTGAAGCTGGTGCAAAGATCAGTCATCAACTGGAGTTTGCGGGCAAAAGCCCGGGCGCTGTTCATCGTGAGTTTGCTATCCTTGATGCACAGGCTGTCTATCGCAAGGGGCTCACTAAACGCTTATCACTATTTGCACATTTGCGTGGCCAGTATGCCAACTCCCCGCTGTTTTCCCGAGATCAACTGTCATTGGGTGGACTGTCCAGCATGCGTGGCCTTGGCGGTCTCAGTGTTAGTGGGGAGCAGGGCCTAACTGGCACGCTTGAACTGAGTATTGCCAATCCCCTTCGACCTGACAAACTGAGCTGGCAAAACCTGGTTGGCAAAGCACTTCAGAAAGTTTTACTCAACACAAGGCCGTCGCTGTTCACAGAAGGCGGTGTGGTGCGCAACATTGCCGGCAAGCAAACCGACTATGGCATGTCAGCAGGTGTCAGCCTGAGCACACGCTACAAAGACGTTAGCCTGGACTTTTACGCAGCGACCCCTCTCTTCAAGTCAAAGGGGCTAGAAGACAATCACTATCAGGTGGGCGTGACAGTTAGTGCTCAGGTCTTTTGATTATCTGTTTTCACCAATAAAGATTACCAAAAATTAATTTATGATTGAAAGTCCTAGATAAAGATGAAATTAACTCATCATTGAATTTCTGAATGTTGGGTTTGTCAATGCTTCTGCGCACTGTATCGTTCCTTGGTCATACGTTTGCTGGCTTTGCGTCAGTCATGATGGTCATGCATCCGGTTATCTCTTACGGGCAGGGGATTGTGCCAAATCCTTCAGCACCGAGGAACTACAGGCCAGCCATCACCACGTCGGGCAGCGGCAAACCGACCATCAATATCGTCGCCCCGAATGCTGGCGTCTCACACAATAAATATCAGAGCCTGAATGCGACCGCTGGAGCGATCTTTAACAATGCCACGACGGCAGGCACATCACAGACTGGCGGTTCGGTTCAGGCCAACCCAAACCTGGCCACCTCAGGCAATGCAACCACCATTGTCAATGAGGTGAATGGCACAGCAAGTTCTCTGGCGGGCACCTTGGAGGTGTTTGGACAACAGGCCGATGTGATCATCGCTAACCAGAACGGCATCACCTGTAATGGCTGTTCGTTCATCAACACCGGCACTGCGACACTCTCCAGCGGCGCGGTGGAGATTGATGGCTCCAATGTGGCTCTGCGCGTTAGCAAGGGGCAGGTAAAAGTGGGCCGTGGCGGCCTTACCAACATGGATGGCAACGTGGCTCTGGTGGGGCGGCATGTGGTGGTTGATGGCGCTGTCAATGCAAGTGGAGATATCACAGTCTCCGGTGGCGCACAGCTCTACCAGCACGGCACCCAGCAATCAGCAACCGCGCCGAGCACGCAGGCTCGCTCCAGTGAGTATGCGGTCCATGCCTCCAGTTTTGGTGCCATGGAGGGCAGCAACATCCGCATCATTGGCAATGAAAGCGGACTGGGCGTAAAACTGGATGCAGCAGCAACAGCAACAAAAAACCTGCACCTAGCCAGCAAGGGTTCTGTACAGACAAAGCAGTTGATAACAGGTGGTGACCTTAGCCTGACCTCAGCCGGGGCCTTCTTGCAGACCCATGCCATTAAAAGCACAGGCGGTACAATCAGCTTATCCGCTCAGAGCATTGAGGTCGGTGTTGATACTCTGCTGCAGGCTGCGGGCGATGTGAGCCTGAACTCTGATGATACAATCACGCTTGCAGGAGAGTTACAGGGGGACCGCATTGATATCACAGCGGCCAATAAGTTCCTGAACACAGGTCTTGTAACTGCGACCGCGGACCTAACCATTGTTGCAGGTGAAGTAGAAAACAAACGCCGCGAAGAAACAGCGCGAGAATACTCAATCAGCGATAAAGATCTTTCGAAGCACTACACCTTCTTGAAGGAATACATAGCTCTCCATCCAGATGCTCCGCTTGCTCAGTTCTACGGTCCAGTGATCGCAGCAAATCCAGGTAAGGAACTGGACGTTTTCAATAGTCGATTTTCATCCGTTCCTTTTGCTATTTCACCGCAGCAAAAGCAGGTGACTGGATCTGAAGCAAAACTTTCTGCAAAAAATGTGTCTCTTGTTGCTAAGAACAGATCAATCACAAACAAGGCGACAGTGGAAGCAACCGGCATTTTTCTTGCCCAAGCACAAGATGACTTTATCAATGAGGGACAGGAAAACCTTAGTGTTAAAGATGGCGAAAGCTGCTTAGTTGGTTTTGCTTGCCGTGTTGAGACGAAGTTGCTGTCAGCCAAAATCGAGGCTAATGACGTACAAATAGAGGCAGGGCGCTCATTTAGGAATGTTGGTGCTAGCATTCTTGGCAAAAACGACATTTCTATTGTTGCTGGGATGAAGGCGAATGGGGCACTTCAGAACTCAGGAAAACTCGTCGGATTTGATGAAATCAAAATCTACAATGAGTTAAGTTTCCCAATCTCTTATGTACATCACAGCATTTTAAGCTATGGCTTGGAGACTAAACAAGACTGGGTGAGTGGCCAAATCGTATCACAAGCTGGCGACATTTCTTTGGAAAATCGCTCAGGATCGATTGAAAACGTGGCTTCTGCTATCAAGGCAAACTCTGTCGCTTTGGACGGCAAACAAGGTATAAATTTTTATAAGTCCGATACCTTGAACGGCAGATTTGTTTATCGAACTCAAAATGAAGTTACTAAGATTGGCAGTGTTCAGCAAAATAAAAAGTCAGAATTTAAGAAAACAGTCTTTAATTTGCCTAGTTGGACGCCTCCCAAAGCCCCGGAATTTAAGTCGTTTGACGATGGAGGTGTTGCATCTTCATCTTATGACAATTCGATCATAGCCAGCGAAGTTAGCTTTTCATCAGAAAGTGACTTCACTTTAGATGTTGATAATGTAAGTCTTGATGCTAAGATATTGAATGTTCAAGCAAATGATATCAACATTGGCTCTCTGGCGGAGAGTGATGGTGGCTTGTTGCTTGCCGGCGATGCTGTACTTATTGCTGAAAACGATTTTACTAATACTGGCGGTAGGTTTGCAGTAGGTGGTGCTCTTTCAGTCTTTGCTGGTCGGGATATTGTCAATCAAGCAAGCAAAGAAACCTTCACGCTCACTTCAGATCACGGCTGTCTCGGGGATGCCTGTGGCAAGGATGGGTTCACCTTCAACGAAGCCTCTCTCAGCTCTGGAAAAGGCTTATCTCTTTATGCTGGCCGAGATCTGAAAAACATTGGCTCTGAACTGACAGCGGACGAGTTTATCTATCTTCAGGCTGGCAACGACATCCTCAATGATGGTGCCACTGGAAAATACGCCATAAAGGATTGGCAGGATACTGATAAACGGGGCGATAAATGGGGCGTTTACCGGGCTTACATCCATCAAAAAAAGCTTGATGAAGAAGGCGTTTTAAAAACCAGCAGTATCACGTCAAAGGGTGGCCCGATTCAATTAAGCGCTGGTCATGATATATCCAATACCGGAGCGCTGATTCAGGCCTATGGCAGCATCAAACTGAAAGCTGGCAATGACATCCGTCTGCAAACCGCTTCCGAAGAACTCAGACACCTAGACTATTACAAGAAAACCAAGTCGCGTTTCTTCGGCCTGGTGGACAGCGGCGAGATCGAAAACAGCACCGAATATAATGAGTTCGGAAAGGTCCGCGGTGTCATTGATGGTAACAACGTAGCGATTAATGCGGGCAACAACATTCTGGTGCGCGGCGCCTCAATACTGTCTAAAGATCAGCTACATCTGTCAGCCGGCAACTCTCTGGTGATCCTGCCGAAGTCGGAACGCACCTATAAAAAAATTATTCGTACAAAATCTGGCCTGTTTGGGTATTTTCGTGATGACTACGAGCGTGTGACCAACACCACCAAGATCGATCCCTCCAAACTGGAGGCAGATAAAGATCTGGAGCTGGTTGCCGAAAATGGTGACATCTATGTAGCCGGGGCTCAGCTAACAGCAGGTGAAAACATCAACCTGTCTGCCGAAAATGGTTCCATTACTATGGGAACTACCAAGGAAGTCGAGTTTGAGGATACTAAAACTTATTCTGACAATGCGCTTTGGTTCATCTCCGAAAACTACGGTTCGCTGGAAGAAAACATCATTCACAATGAGCTCTTGGCTGGCGGCAAGATTACGTTCACTGCAAAAGACGGGGTTATTGTTGAGTATGAAGATAATGGCGATCTAAACGCAGCGTTGGATGTGTTTGCCAAATCACCCGAGCTGGCCTGGATGGCAGAGCTGCGCGATAGTAATCCGGTCCAGTGGAAGGCTGTTCAAGCAGTGCTTGAAGATTGGGATTACAAGCAGGAAGGCCTGACAGCCCCGGCAGCAGCTCTTATCGCACTTGCCGTGACTGTAGCAACGTGGGCTACAGCGGGTAAAGCCGCGGCAACGATTGTCTCAGCTCTTGGGGTTGCGGAAACAGCTGGCGCAACCGTGGCCGTGTCTACGCAAGCAGCACTTGCAGCTGGTATGCGTTCACTGGCCTCCCGCGCCACAGTATCTCTTATCAATAACAAAGGTGATATCAGTAAAGTACTCGAAGAGCTGGGATCCGATGAGGCTTTACGTTCGCTGGCAACCACAATGGTTACAGCAGGTGTTACTGCTGGTCTGGTCAATGTCGCAGGGTTAGACAAGTTTGATCCAGAAACTGCAACCTCACTGGAAATCCTCACGCATAAGCTGCAAACCAGCCTGATTAATGCAACAGTTGGCGCAACACTTTCGGTAGCTATTGAAGGTGGTGATCTGGGTGATGAACTTGTGCAAGGCTGGTCGCGGGCTATGGTCATGTCTGGTCTGGCCGCCATTCAAAACGAAATCGGCAACATTGCTGGAGAGTACAACCTCGAAGAAGGTTCCCTGGAAAAAGTTATCGCTCACGCAGCCTTTGGCGGCCTTGCAGCAGAACTATCTGGCGGGGAGTTTGCTGATGGGGCACTGGCGGCAACCGTTGCAGAACTGACCAGCTCTACAATCGGCGACCTAAATCTGGATACAGGCCAACAAGTTGAACTTCAGCGCCTGATTACTACAGCTGTTTTGTTATTGCGTGGGGCAGATGTGGAAGATGCCCAGCTCGGTGGTAGCATCGGGGCTTCACTACACGAAAACAACTATCTCAACCATAAGCAGATCGAGATAGTTGAAGATCTGATGCGGAAAAAGCTGGCTTGTGGTGCATTGAATGCAAACTGTACCGAGGAAGAAGTTGCAGCAATCAGTCAGCAACTTGATGACTGGCGGGAAGTGTCAGAATATCAAACGCGTGCAGCAATCGATATTTGCGGCCAGGGGCCGAGTGACCAGTGCGCAGCGATCCTTTATGAGATCGAAAACTATCTTCAGTGGGATCGAATTATTGAGGTTGGTTCTGTTGCGGGGCGTATCGGCAATCCAGAGTTCAACGTTGATCCGGCAACACTCCTGACAGGCACTAATGCGACACACAATCTGGACCTGTTTGTTCTTGAAGCCTATCAGCAAATGCAGTCAGGCGAGCTGACTTCAGAAGCAGCAAGCCGGGAGCTGATTGGCTCAGTCATTCAAAGTCATGGACGTTGGCAGACCGCTATGGGGGCTGCTGAAATAGCTGCTGTGGCCAGTCTCTGTGGTTCTGGGGCTGGGACATTGGCGTGTGTTGCTGCGCTGACTTCTGGAACTGTAGCGCTCAATAAAACAGCTGAAGGCGTGCAGCAGGCCTGGACAGGCGATCCAGAAATTATTTCTGTGATGGAACAAGCCTTTGTTCTGGGCGGCATGAGTTTAGAAGAAGCTGCGCAAATGCGTAGTAATGTGGAGATAGGTGCTGCAGTTCTTGAAGTTACAGCCGGTGGGTTCGCTGTCGTAAAACTTGCAGGAAAATTTAGCTATTATAAGTTACCAAACTTCACTACACATAGTGGAACGCAGATTGCCTTAAATCGGCAGAATGGTGCGGCTTTCGAGCAGCAAGTCATTGATGCATTGAGCCATGTTGGAGGAACTAAAAATACTACTTCGGTGTCTGTTACATTGCCAAGTGGTAAGCAGGTAACGACAATCCCAGATTTGTGGGGGAGAAACACTGGAGGCATTCTGGAAGTTAAGAATGTAGTAGACCTAGCAAACTCGAACCAGTTAAGAGCTCAATTGCTACATGCAGAAATGACAGGAACACCATTCAATCTTATAGTCAGTCCCAGAACCCAAAATATTTCAGGTCCGTTAAGAGCACGTATTGATGCTGTCACGAGAAGAGTTGGCGGAGGAATTTACCGATATGATCCATCTACAGGGAGCTTGAGTGATTTCTGATGGCAAAGGACGAGATAAGATTTTCTGCTCTTACTAGAGAGAATACCACAGACTGGTCCGTAGGACAGCGTGTGTTACAGGCATTTGAAGATGTCAGCTCCCAGCTTGTACCTGAAGCCCTTTATCAGTGGGAGGACAAAGTAGGGCCATTTGAATCTGTTGAGAAAACCGAACCATACTGGGCACAAAAAGCGAAAATACAAACTAACGGAACGCTTTCGGAGTTTCCTATTGGTCTTCGATGGAAGCGAAGTCGAGCTGTGAAATATGAAGCTGAAGTCAGTCACACAGACCAAGATATCAAAGGTAATCTTATTGAGGGTAGGCTGAATATTCATGCAGCAGTGCATCGGAAAACAGACTGGGGTGGATTGGGGATGAGGTTGAGTGCAGCTATGGATTCCACTGTGGCTATGGTGCATTGTTTTTCCTCATACGAAAACCAAGAGTGTCGTTTCGGTACTCTTGAAAACGATTTCCGCGCTTTAATAGTTAATAATGGCCAGCTTCCGAATCTGGGTTGGGGGATGTTTTTTGGCGGCGAATTTGCTCAAGAAGTTGAGCCTGACATTGTCTCTGCTGCTGGCTTTTTTGTCCGAAAGGTTGGGAAAGGATATTGGGTACAGGTGACAGAGAATATCAACGATGTCGCAAGTAACTTTCCATTTTTCTCCGAGCGGCGTATTGAGTTGAAATCTCTATTTAGGGACGACTTATTCTTGATCAAAGATGAACCAAAAGTTTCATGACCATAGGCGAGTTGTAGGCACACACCTTTTACTAATATATGTGATGTACAGGATTTGAATATCAGGAAGTATTCAGGCAAGGTAATCAGTTTCTTGGAGGGGATAGCGTAGAGATCGCGTAATTTCCTCTCGTGTGTCTTTGAAACGGTGGTTTGACAGACGGACTAGATCGCTGCACACACGCCCTGATTTCATTGAATAATTTTGTCTGCCTGCTCTGTTTAGAAATCATCGTATGTATTCCGCTGAAGAAAACGGGTTTCTGGAGGGTTTGTGATACTGATCAGTAAAGGACGCGCGCTATAAAAAGTAAAAGGCGGGGTTAAGCTATTGATTGAGAGCGCTGTTTTCGCCATTCGCAACTATTGTGGGTTCATTCGCAATTAATGTGGGTTTGAGCCCCCAGATAAAGTCATTTAATTCGGGCTCAAAATGGCGATGATTGCAAGCCCAATGGAATTTGATTGCAGGTTGGTACAACTATGCGCTTTCTTTGAAGATCTGGGAGAAAATGACCAGTGACGAAGAGATTACCAAGTTTTCTAAATGGGGGCTTATCAGAACGGGCTCGACAGTGAGTGATAAAGCCCGTCAGAGCCTTGAAAACGGCGAAATCACCCCGCACGAGTTACGCTCACAGCGTATCGCAGCATTCAAGCGTGCTTTAGAGATCACCAACCGCCACCGCTGGATTGACCACCTTCTCAACCGACTGGCCTTTGAGAGTGAGATGCTTGGTGGGGTAAGCCGCTTTGAGGGCGAGATTACAGCAACGTTGCTTCAAACCTTCGCCCGCGGCCATGGAGCCGACAAGCCCAAAGCGAGCAAAACACAGGCTGGAAACTTTGAGCTTAAGAGCCTTGCGCCACTCCCAAAGCAGTTTGTAAACGGCGCGAGCTGTGACACG
>NZ_LCWX01000194.1:0-289 GCF_001431305.1 Pseudovibrio sp. POLY-S9 | reverse complement strand
TCATACTGACGAGTACTCCAAGCAGCAGAAAACTGCCGATACGAATTACCTTTCAAAAAATAGAGTTACATACTGGCCGCAGTGCAGGCTCTCCCGGCAACTGTTTTTTTAGTAATAAAGATTCATACCGAAGAGCCCCATTGCAATTATACGCCACACGATTTGCCTTCGCGGGTGCAGCAAATCGCTTGTGACCAATACCTGACATTGGCGTTAAACTACACAGCCGTCGCTTTGGAGCGACTTCAACTTCAGATAGCGTTATCGAAGAATTTTAAAACCTGAAGAG
>NZ_LCWX01000193.1:0-523 GCF_001431305.1 Pseudovibrio sp. POLY-S9 | reverse complement strand
CTCACGGCTCACGGCTCACGGCTCACGGCTCACGGCTCACGGCTCACGGCTGTAACACTGGCTGGTCAGCTATCTCATCCTTTCTCTAGTGTCTGTCCTTTAAGAGTTGCCTATGATTGGTGACGCTGATTTCTTTGGCTCCAACTTTGGCTTGCTCTGCATTTTGGCGCTAGCTGTAAGAGTAGGGGGTAGGGGATGTCTGATGCCAGGGTCTTTGTCTGCCTTGTCGCCAGGCTCTCCAGTGTGTCTCCATTTCTCATTGTTCCTTCTAGAGTGCTGTGCTGTTTGGCGGAGCTCTTTCTTAGGCAGCTTTTGTGGGGTTGGTGGGGGCTTGATTGAGTGGTGTGTTTTCCAAGTGTCTGTGTAAATTTTGGATTTGTTAATTTTTGTGGTTTTGTTTGGTTGTTATTGGCTTGTTTCTGGGATTTTTGTGGTGTTGGTGGTGGTGTGTGGGTTGATATATGAAGTTATTGAATTGTTTGAATTTTAGTTTTTGCCCGATTGTTTTGTTTTTTTGGAGTTT
>NZ_LCWX01000192.1:0-213 GCF_001431305.1 Pseudovibrio sp. POLY-S9 | reverse complement strand
GTGTTTGGGCTGTTGTTTGCTGTTGTGTATTTTCTGCTGGGGCTATCGTTGATTTACTTGATCATCACTGCTCCAGATCCGATCGCCTTATTGGGTATCCTCTCCGGGTTCCTTGTGACCTTCCTAATGTGCGGTACGTCTGTGCTTGGTGTTTATGTCTGGAAGCGCTCGGATGAGAAGATCCGGAAAGTCACCTGAGGAGGCGGCTATGGC
>NZ_LCWX01000191.1:28819-29397 GCF_001431305.1 Pseudovibrio sp. POLY-S9 | reverse complement strand
TGATTGAAGGGGCATGCCCCTTCAATCAAAAGTCAAAGCTGCGAAAGTGGGTAATTTTCAAGCAGCACAAATGGGGAAAATACATCCAGCACTGACACCGTCTGGTTGATCACCAATCCCATCCGGCTCTTCATCAATTACCTGAGCTGGGATTTCCGGGTTAACACCAATGTGTTTCAAAACATCAGTCGCCCATTTTTCGTGCTCAACACCCATTCTTATTCTCCGAAAAGTTACCCACCAATTCTCGCGGGGACACTTTAAATTCACATGAAGGTGGAGCATCCATTTTTGTACTAATCCAACCCAAGTCTCAGCAACCCGCCATACAAACACCAATGGCACCGCATGGCCTTCCATGCAGTGGAGGAATTTAGGGTCCCGAGATACGGGAGAGGCAAGGCGAGCAGGCAGTGCCTGCGCTAGGTATTAAATTAGTTTCTTCGGCATTGGCTGTCGCCTTGCCCGGGCGTTTTTGTATGAAACAAGGTCTCCACCGAAAGGCATTGGGAGCAGGTGCCTACCCATCAACGTGAGGTCTCACAAAACACAAGGCTTTGCTTCGAAACTCACAGTCA
>NZ_LCWX01000191.1:23255-28557 GCF_001431305.1 Pseudovibrio sp. POLY-S9 | reverse complement strand
GTCGCTCCGCCAGCTGCCCGTGTACGTGGACATAGGATTAGTATGGCGGGTGATTTGGGCGAGGGGGATAAGATTCTGCTCAGCCAGCCCTCTTGGCAATCTCGTCGCCTTGCAGAATGCTGAAACCATTCCCGCCTTCAAGTGCACCGGCAACAAGTGCGCGTGCAACTGCTGCCCCCTCAATTGGACGATATTTGCGCAAAGGGCCTTTAAAGAGAAACGAAAGCCGTGGCAGCACCGACGCGGCAAGCCCCTCAGCAAAGCGTTGTTCCTGACGCTCACCAAGCAACAAAGACGGTCGGAACACTTTTGTGCAAGCATAAGACAACCCACGAACCGCCTCTTCAAGCTCCCCTTTGACCTTCAGATAGGAGTTGGAACTGCCCGCTGCTGCACCAATCGAAGAAACCATGAGAAACTGCTCAGCACCTGCTTCACGTGCCAACCGTGTAAGGTCGTAGGCAAGCTGGAAGTCAATCGCGTAAAACGCTTCTTTTGAGCCGGCTGCCTTCAGCGTGGTCCCCAGACAGCAGAACACATCCGTCACGTTCATTGGCAGTTGAAGGCTGGAAAAATCGCTGAAATCGGTCAGATGCAAACGAAGCTTATCATCTTCAATCGCTGGATCTTTGCGCACAACTGCATGAACCTCGTCATACGCCTCACTGGCAAGCAGCAGCCGAACCACCTCAGAACCAATCAGCCCAGTTGCACCAAAGACCATCGCCACACGATTTTTCATAGGAAATTTCTCCGATTATCAGCCAAAGCAGATTGGTAGATCAGGGTGAGAGTTTAAAACTCGAGCAAATTGAAGCCTAATGCAAAAAATAAGAGCACCATTTCAGGTGCTTTCATTTCGATTGCTATTTGGGAATGGCAGAGAGCAGCGGGAAGAGTGCCATATGGAAGTTTCCGAGCCAGGTTACATACCAGTCCGCAAGCTCTGGCATTGTCGTGTTGGTGCCAAGATCAACATCTCTCTTCCATAACACGATGCTGCAATATCGAGCATGTTCAGCAGGGTCCCAATCAAGTGATGCACCGATCTCTGTCTCTACATGTTCTTTTTGGCGTAGCAGTTCTTTGAAGTAGGCCTCGCCGGGCTCATTCCGAAAGTTGATCATAACTTTCGCGCAGTTTTCTTCATCCAGGTAATGGAGACTCAGATAGGCGTTCGGTATGCCAAATTTGATGTCGTAGTAACTTCCGTCAGGAACATTATTTCTCAGTTTAATCGGCAGTTTAGTGTCAGACATCTGGTCTTTGACTGCTTGCCAAATATCATGATGTTTTTGTTTTAGTTCACTCATGAGTTGTTTTTTCCTAGCTGAAGCTGTTTGTGACAATGCAAAAAAGGGCACCCCGAAGGATGCCCTAATTCGTTTAAGCGTTGGTTGGCTTGGCTTAGAAGCCCATGCCGCCCATGCCGCCCATGCCGCCGTCCATAGGAGGCATTGCTGGGCCAGCGTCTTTCTTAGGCAGTTCAGCTACCATTGCTTCGGTAGTGATCAGCAGGCCTGCAACAGATGCTGCGTCCTGAAGAGCTGTACGAACAACCTTGGTTGGATCGATGATGCCAGCTTCAATCATGTTGACGTATTCTTCGGTCTGGGCATTGAAGCCGAAGGTTTCGTCAGCAATGTTGTCCTGGATCTTGCCAGCAACGATGGAACCTTCAACGCCGGAGTTTTCAGCGATCTGGCGAAGTGGAGCTTCAAGAGCGCGCAGAACGATCTTGATACCAGCTTCAATGTCAACGTTCTCGGAAGATACTTTCTCAACAGCAGCTTTTGCACGAAGAAGAGCACAACCACCACCTGGTACGATACCTTCTTCAACAGCAGCGCGTGTTGCGTTCAGGGCATCGTCGATGCGGTCTTTTTTCTCTTTAACTTCTACTTCAGTTGCACCACCAACGCGGATAACTGCAACACCGCCAGCAAGCTTAGCAAGACGTTCCTGCAGCTTTTCGCGGTCGTAGTCAGAAGAAGTTTCTTCGATCTGAGCTTTGATCTGGGAAACGCGTGCTTCGATGTCAGCTTTTTCGCCAGCACCATCAACAATGGTGGTGGTTTCCTTGGTGATGTTCACTTTGTCAGCAGTGCCGAGCATGTCAACAGTCACGTTTTCCAGCTTGATGCCGAGATCGTCGGAGATCACGGTACCACCGGTCAGGATAGCGATGTCTTCAAGCATTGCTTTACGACGGTCACCGAAGCCAGGAGCTTTAACAGCAGCAATCTTCAGGCCACCACGCAGTTTGTTCACTACGAGAGTTGCCAGTGCTTCACCTTCAACATCTTCAGCGATGATGATGAGTGGGCGGGAAGACTGAACAGCGCTTTCAAGGATTGGAAGCATTGGCTGCAGGTTGGAAAGCTTTTTCTCGTGCAGGAGAATGAGTGGCTTTTCCAGGTCTGCAATCATCTTCTCAGCGTTGGTGACGAAGTATGGAGAAAGGTAACCGCGGTCGAACTGCATACCTTCAACAACTTCAAGCTCTGTCTCAAGAGACTTAGCTTCTTCAACGGTGATAACACCTTCGTTGCCAACGCGCTGCATTGCTTCAGCAATGTCTTCACCGATCTGAGTGTCACCGTTAGCGGAGATAGTGCCAACCTGTGCAACTTCGTCAGTAGAAGAGATAGACTTGGAACGGGAAGTCAGGTCTGCAACAGCAGCAGCAGTTGCCATGTCAACGCCGCGCTTCAGGTCCATTGGGTTCATGCCAGCAGCAACGAACTTTGCACCTTCTTTAACGATAGCCTGCGCCAGAACTGTCGCAGTTGTTGTACCGTCACCAGCAATGTCGTTGGTTTTGGAAGCAACTTCACGCACCATCTGTGCGCCCATGTTTTCGAACTTGTCTTCAAGTTCGATTTCCTTCGCAACAGAAACACCGTCTTTGGTGATGCGTGGTGCGCCGAATGCTTTATCCAGAACAACGTTACGACCTTTAGGGCCGAGGGTAACTTTTACAGCGTTTGCAAGGATGTCGACGCCTTTAAGCATCTTATCGCGGGCATCGGAGCCGAATTTGACTTCTTTAGCAGCCATGGTTTTGTCTCACTTAATTCTTGAATAAGAGAAGGGATCGTAGGGTCTCAACAATGGCTTGGAATTAAGCCAGGATACCCATGATGTCGGATTCCTTCATGATCAGCAGGTCTTCGCCGTCGATCTTAACTTCAGTACCGGACCATTTGCCGAACAGAACACGGTCACCAGCTTTAACGTCGATAGCGATCAGCTCACCGTTGTCCTTACGTGCGCCAGCGCCAACAGCGATAACTTCGCCTTCCTGTGGCTTTTCTTTTGCAGTGTCAGGAATGATGATGCCACCAGCTGTTTTTTCTTCAGACTCAATGCGGCGAACGACAACACGGTCGTGTAGCGGACGAAACTTCATAATTGGCTCTTCCTCTCATACGCGAGCGCCCCTTTTAGGCAACGCCCGGACGCGAAGGTTAAAAACTTTGAGAGTGGGTGAAACCTTGCGGGCCCACAGTGATTAGCACTCCCAAAGGCAGAGTGCTAACAACCGTGAAATGATGTAGTTTCACCCTCTGGTATAGTCAAGGAGAGAGCAGCAAAAAAATATTTTGGAGCGCAAAAAATATAGGAATACTGCGAGAAATTGGGGGCAATTTGGGAACAGTCTCAACTCATCCTAGACGAATGGACTGTCTGTGCTGCCTGCACGGGAATTTCCGGAATCAGCGCAAAAGAAAAGCCGGCTTTAAGATTAAAGCCAGCTTTTGAACTTTAACAGGAAGCTTTCAGGTCTTAGAGCGTGTTCCCGAAAAGTGGTTCCGGTTTTTGGATAAGAATACGCGCAAAATTAAAGAGTTAGAGCTTGGTGCGTGAATGCATATGAACGCAACATGCTCTAATTCTGAAGAGGCGCGTCCTTCATGGAAAACGGAAGCTCAAAGCTGCCGGACTTTTCCGAGTTCTCGTCGTTAAACTGCACCTTCAGCACATAGTCTCCAGCTTGCAGCCCTTTAAGGTTGAAGCTCAAAGATGTCTGATACTCGCGGATTTGGTTGAAGCTTGCCGAGTGCAAGGCGGTAAACCCGTCCTGAGAAGCAAGCACCTGACCAGTGGTGTTGCGCAGTTCAAAGTCAACACTCAGATCAATCGCATATGTGCTGCCCATCTCTTTGTAAGAGAAGCCAACAGGCTCAGCATAAACGGTCAATGGATCACCGCTCTGGAACTCTGTCGTCTCCAGAGGCGTGTAAGCCCCATAACTCTCAGCTGGTAGTGCGATGAATTTTGCTGCCGTAAAAGCGAGTGGCTGCTGCTGCCAGGCAATGGTGTAGGCGTCCTGAGCAGCTTTAAAGCCAGCGCTCGGCGCACTCTTGTCTTCAGCAGATGCAGCGCTACCCAACAAAGCAACCGCAAAAATAGAACAGGCTGCAGCTTTTGCGTAAGCTGACATCCCTCTCACTGTAAATGGCATTGTTAGCCCCCTAGAGCCAGCAGAACACAATATCTGCGGCACTCACCTGATTCTTGGCGGTGGTATAGCTCTTAAATCTAAGGGAGACAATACTGCCCCATTTGTTGAGGCAGCTTAGATATGCGTCACGAAGACATTCCTCATGCGATGGTTAAGCAATTACCACGCAATTGATCAGGCACCAGCTCGTTCAGCCCAGGATTGCTTCTTCCGGTAGATGGTCGAGGGGCTGATTTCCAAGGCGGCAGCTGCAAGAGCAATGTTGCCGTCAAAAGTTTCAAGCGTGGTCTCGATAATCTGCTTTTCCTGAAACCACAGCGGTTCGATTGACCGCCCCATGGAAGGCATCGGTTCGCTTGCGCTGAAGGCAATCTCGGAAAGAACAGGAACAGCCTGGTCACGCAGCAAAGGAGAGAGCATGAGTTCAGTGACTTCATCACCGTCATTCATGACCACAAGCTGGCGAATGACATTCTCCAGTTCGCGCACGTTACCCGGCCAGCTGTGCTGCAATAAAAGAGCCTCCGCATAGGTCGAAAAACGCTGAAATCTGCGATTTTCTTCTGCGGCATACTTCTTCAGGAATGTTTGAGCGAGGGAGGGTATATCTTCACGACGCTCACGAAGAGCTGGCAGACGGATCGGCAGCACGTGGAGACGATAGAACAGGTCTTCACGGAAGCGACCTGCAGTGATTTCTGTTTTCGGGTCTCTGTTGGTTGCGCAAATAACGCGCAGATCCAGCGAGCGTGGTTTATGCTCTCCAACCCGTTGAATGGAGCCAGTCTGAAGGAAACGCAAAAGCTTGCTCTGCAGGCAGAGTTCCATTTCACC
>NZ_LCWX01000191.1:2431-23161 GCF_001431305.1 Pseudovibrio sp. POLY-S9 | reverse complement strand
GATCTCATCAAGGAACAGAGTTCCCCCATCGGCAAGCTCTGCTGCTCCAGCTCTGGCTTCATCTGCTCCGGTAAAGGCACCGCGTGCATGACCGAAGATCTCGGACTCCATCAAATTGGCCGGAATCGCTCCACAGTTGATTGCGACAAAAGGCCCGCCTTTGCGTGCCGATCTGGCATGCAGTGCCTGTGCACACAGTTCCTTGCCTGTACCTGATTCTCCGGTAATGAAGGCCGGTGCGCTGGATGTCGCCATCCGGTTGATCTGCGCATAAACGCTTTGCATGCGGTTGGAAGCACCAACAAACCCTTCAAACTGAGCAGCTGGTCCAGACGTGTCGCTGGAGACAATCGCCTCAGAGCCAGTCGCGGCTGAAAGGGAAGGAGAGGGTGCCGCTCTCTTGAAGACACCCAGATGTGCTTCAAGTTTCTCCAAAAGCATTTCGTTTGTGTAGGGTTTGGTCAAAAAGTCATGGGCGCCATTGCGCATGGCATTCATGGCACGGCTCACAGACCCCTTGGCACTGACCGCAATCATAACCGCGCGCGGCGCAGCAGCTACAATCTCGGAAAGCTCGGCTTCCCCGCCGATGCATTCAAGATCGACAATAACGATATTGATTGGGGTATGTCGCAAAAAGGCGACAGCATGTTCTTTGCTCGCAAGAACATGCGCAGGTTGTCCGCTGGTAACATGCTTCGACAAAGCACTACTGGTTTTACGAGCCTCTGCACGATTAGTGTCGACGACACAGGCGTTCAAAAACCTATTGGTAGCTTTGGGGGATCCCATTGGCAGGCAACCTCAAAAATCAATACATCAGGTCGAAAATCATTCGACACCCTGAGTTTGTGCAAACAGGGTAAACAAACCCTTTTCGTTTTCGAGGTTGATTGCATTATGCAGTTAATTTCTTTCACGCAGAACGCTTCGAGCAACTTTCTTACCCGATAAATATCGTTGTTCGCCAGAATCGCGCGCCGAAGTTCAGCTCGGGATTGTGACGAAAATCGTATGCGCTGATGATATATGTAGCTCTATTGTCATTCTTGCGGGGACAACACGGGTTTTCCCTAGAAATATAATGGGTATAGGGTTCGAACGACCTCAGTAAATGCGGCAAAATTCAGGTATGTATTTTGTGATTCGGACCAACAGGTACTCTTGAGGATATGACGCGCTTGGCGAACATTTCCATTTTGTTTTCTATTTCAGCCATTGCGGCCTCTTGTGGCACTGTGATGGTCTACCTTTTTGCGCGTCCGGTTGGCGAGGCCATCACCGTTGCCTTCACGGCGATGTGCACCATGATCTTCATCCATTTCATGTTGACCCGCTCTCAGGAAAAATCTGCGGTATCTGACGCTGTCAATCGCTTGGAAGAGCGGATTGCAGTCATCGATGATGATGTCGGGAACCTCGAAGGCCGCCTCACTGGCGTCGAGCACAACATTCCGCGTCGCACACGGGAAGAGATCGACCCGCTGTTTGCTGAAGTGGAGGTAATCGGTTCTCTGGTGAAGCAGATGGCCGAAGCCATGGCCGACATGGAAACCCGGATCGAGGATCAGGGCATTGCCATCGAGGACCAGCGAACCAAGCAGGCACAGCTTCAGCCTCAACCAGCTCAGCGCCTGGCCGCTCCGCAGGCAGCGGTGAGAGAACCATCTGTTGATCTGGCCAGTCAGGCAGCTGCTGCATTTGCGAGCGCAGCAGGCCAGTCAATGGCAGCAAGTCAACCGATGGGTGCGGTGCAGGAACCGTTTGCTGAGACGCGCGCACCAGAGATGAAGCGCCCGGCAGCTCCGCGCATGCATCACCCAAATGCCGCTCTGGCAGAAGAAATTCGCGCAAGCATCGAAGCGGGCAGGGTAGACCTTTACCTCCAACCAATCGTGACATTACCACAGCGTCGTGTTCGCTATTACGAAGCCCTGACGCGTCTGCGCAAAGCCAATGGCGACACGCTGGAGCCAATCGAGTTCCTTCAGGAGGCGGACCGCACCGGCCAAATGCCTGCGATCGACAATATTTTGTTGTTCCGTTCCCTTCAGATCCTGAAGCGTCTGGCAACCCGCAACAGAGAAGCAGGTTTGTTCTGTAACCTGTCTCCAAGCACGCTCATGGATGAAAACTTCTTCCCGGGCTTTCTGGAGTTCGTGCGCGCCAACGACACATACTCAGATCTGTTGATCTTCGAATTCTCGCAGGCCGACGTGGCCGTCATGAGCGCGATTGAGTATGAGAGCCTCGCTGCTCTGGCTGAGCTGGGCTTCCGGTTCTCTGTGGACCGCATCACCGATCTGCGCATGGACTTCCGCGCTCTGGCTGATCGCGGCTTCCGCTTTGCAAAGCTGCACGCATCGCGGCTATTGTTGCATGAAGATGATCTGGCCAAAAGCAACATCCATCCGGCTGATTTTGGCAGTTTGCTGCAACGCTATGGCATTGAGCTGATCGTGGATCACGTGGAGAGTGAAGGCGCTGTGCTGGAGCTTCTGGAAATGGACACCCGCTGTGCGCAGGGCTTCCTGTTCTCACCGCCGCGTCCTGTCCGTGCAGACGTTCTGCAAGGGGCGCCAAACCCGCGGTCACTAAAGAAAGAGGCGAGCTGATTTTCATCAACTCGCCTGCTTGTTTTTCATGCTTTGCGTAAGAGTTAGTTCAGCGGTTTGCCAACCGTAACAAAGGTTGGCTCAATGCCATCAAACATATCCTGAGCAACCTCACGAACACCTTCCAGTGTCACGGCTTCAACCATCTCATTACGCTTGTCGATGTAATCAATGCCCAGCTCTTGGGTCTGAATGCCTGTCAGCTGACGGGCAATGCTGCTGGAGCTGTCAAAGTTGAGAGCGTAATTGCCAGTCAGATAAGACTTCGCTTCTTCAAGTTCTGCCGGAGTAGGGCCAGTCTGCGCCATACGCACCATCTGCTTCTTGATGATATCAATCGCTTCACCAGCTTTGTCCGAGCGTGTTCCTGTGGACCCCATCAACAGCGCTGCGTGCTTGTAAGGAACCAGATAAGAGCCAACGGAGTAAGCCAGACCACGCTGCTCGCGGATTTCGTCATAGAGCCATGAAGAAAATGATCCACCACCCAAAATGTGGTTCATCACTAAGGCAGACATGAACTTTGGATCATGACGCTCATAACCCGGCAGAGCGAACTGAATGGAGGTCTGTGGGCTCTCAAAGTCAACGTGAACAGCCTTATCTGTCACAGGCTCCACATTGGGAATGGCAACCAGATCTCCGTTTTCAGGCAAGTTTGCAAAGACTTTGTCCAAAACGCTGGCCAACTCATCAGCACTAATGGCTCCCACAACGCCGATCTTCAAAGAGTCCTTTGCAAAGATCTTTGCGCGCTGTGTTTTCAGATCATCAGAAGTCAGCTTGGCAACCGTATCCTCAGTTCCTCGGCTTGGGCGGCCATAAGGGTGATCCGGGAAGATGGTCTTGGACAAATTCAAACCAGCCAGAGCATCTGGGCGCTTCAGGCTGCGACGAATGCCAGAGATCGTCTGTGCTTTCATCCGCTCAAGCGGATCATTATCAAAACGTGGTTCATTCACAGCCAGACGAAGCATCTCGAAGGTGTGATCTTTATTGGCCTGCAAGCTCTGGAAAGACCCATAGAAGAAGTCGCGGCCAGAACTGAAGGACAGACTCATAGTCAGATCTTCAAGACGTCCCTGAAAGGCTTGGGAATCCAGATCACCAGCCCCTTCATCAAGCATGGTGCTCAGTAGGTTGGTTACACCCAGCTTGGCATCTGAATCCTGAGAGCTACCACCTGCAAACGCGAAGTTCAGTGCGATGATCGGAACAGTGTAGTCTTCTACCAGCCATGCTGTGATCCCTCCGGGGCTTTTAACCTCTTGGATCTCGATGGCCTGGCTGTTCTGCACAAAGGTAGCAACAAACAGGAATGACAAGGCCAGCAACGCAAACAAACTTGCCGTCATGCGGGAAGCGGAGGCAGAAGCTGCCATAAGAACTTTAGCTTTCATCGAGCGTCCCCTCTCACTCTGCATTTTCAGGTTTTGCAGCAGGCATCAGATAGCTCGCCACACTGGTTTCACTAAGGTACTTCTGTGCAACTGCCTGAACCTGTTCAGGTGTCACCTTGGCAATGCGAGCAGGCCAGGTCTGAACCTTCTCAACAGAACCGCCTGTGGTCAGAGCTGTCCCAAAGATGCGCGCCAGCACGTCTTGCTTGTCTTGCGCGTAAATGGCAGAGGCCAGCATAGAGCGTTTAGAACGTTCCACTTCTTCAGCTGTCACACCATTCTCAAGAACATCATTCACGATTGCCAGAGCACGTTTCTCCAGTTCCTCAAGCTCAACACCATCCTTTGGAGAGGTGTAAAGAATGAAGCGGGTGTCATCCAAAGCGGTGGATTGGTACCAGGCTCCAGCACTGGTCGCGACTTCGCCTTCAATCACCAACGCTTTGTAAAGCCGGCTGTTAGCGCCGCCACCTAAAATGTCTGAAAGCACTTCAAGAGCTTCAGAGCCACTTGGCTCAGCAGTGGTTGAGCTTGGTACGATCCAGCCATGTTGCAGGCTTGGCTGCGCAACCTGATCACTCTGCAGGCTGACTTCGCGATTACCTGGCACGATCTGGACATGCGGTCGATCACGTGGTCCCGAGTCTGCACGTTGCTCAACCTTGCCATAGGTCTTCTTGGCGAGGGCCAGAACGTCTTCCGAGGTGACATCACCGGCAACAATCAGGATTGCATTGTTTGGTGTGTAGTACTTGTCGTAAAAGGCGATAGCATCGTCTTTGTTCAGCGCTTGAATTTCGTCTTTCCAGCCAATCACTGGAATACCGTAGGGGCTGTTCGGAAACAGGACTTGATCGAATGTCTCAGATAGTCTGGCAGCAGGACTGCGGTCCACACGTTGGGAACGCTCTTCGAGCACCACATCCCGTTCCGGATCAACCTGCTTTTCGGTCAGGATCAGGTTGGACATGCGATCGGCCTCATAGCCCATCACCATTTCCAGATGCTCTTTGGCAACCTGCTGATAATAGGCCGTGTAGTCTTGAGAGGTGAAGGCGTTTTCCTGACCACCTACCTGAGCAACTTTTTTGGAGAACTCACCCTCTGGTGTATTCTTGGTTCCTTTGAACATGAGATGTTCAAGAAAATGCGCGATGCCGGATTTACCGGGTTTTTCATCTGCTCCGCCAACGCGGTACCACACCATGTGGGTCACAATCGGGGCGCGTCGGTCAGGGATGACAACCACCTGAAGGCCATTGTCGAGAGTGGTTTGAGAAACATCGGTTCCGCCGATGTGTATTTTTGAAAAGTCTTCGATTGAAGCTTTCCCTGTTGTATCCGCAGCCACGGGCAATACTGGGCTTGCGAAAACAACCAGACTCAAAGCGAGGGCTTTAAGCGCGAGAGATCGACCAGTCACGTAGGGGGCTCCCTTTAAAATGAGCAGGACACAGCTGCCCTACCTATACCGTGATTGTGGTTAATCTCCTCGTGAATTATTCGTAATCTATTGCAGCTATAATGAAAAAAGCGCGAACATCGTCGCGCTTGCTTCATAGTTTATTCAGGCTTTCAGTAAGACTTGAACTCTCTGTGAGAGAGGTTCTTACTGCTTGCTCATATCGATACGAGCGCCGTCTTCAATTGCTGCTGCTTCACGCTTTTTGCGAACTTCTTCGCTTTCGTCCACTTCCGGGGTCGCAAAAGCAACGCCTGCAACAGGAGTGGAGTATGCCACTGGAGGCTCGGTCAGGTATTTGCGTGTCGGCGTACAACTTGGATCGCCAGGTGCGCAAATCGGTGCTTCCACATCTTTGCCACCAAGCTGTTTTTTGGCAGCCTGATATTGCTTGCCAAGAGCTGCAAGTTCAGTCGGGCTCAGCTTGTCACCATCAAGAAGCTGCTGCTGACGTTTCTCAGCTGCGAAATCGCGAGGGCGAGCCGCTGCTTTCTCCAACGCAGGGTGGCCGCGCATTTGCTCAATGCTCAAAGGCTCACCTGGCTCTACCTTGTAGAACGCGCGGATCTCTTCAAGTTCTTCCTTGGAGCGGTCAACCGGCCAGTTGCTAGCAACTTCAGAAAGCTTGCGGGAATCTGGCTGCGGAAGGTTGCCAGCCTGTGTCGGCATAACAAGCGGAGCACGCTCTTTGTACTTGATGTCAGTGTTTTTCTGAGACTCAAGACCAACGGCGCTCAAGACACCCGTCATCAAACTCAAATCGGTGGTTTCAGTGCCATCATCGAAGTCACCATTACCTGTCATACAGGCGGATAGTGCGAGAGAGAGCCCGCAAACAAAAGTGGCCCGAACAACGAATTTTTTGCTACGGCTTTGCAATTTCATTACCCTTGTTTCCCGATCACCATCAAAACGGCGTTTGACAGGCATCACGGGTCAAATGACAGCCTGCGAAATCTGTAGTCCTCATAATCCAGTGATGCCACCTTAAAACAGGAATCACGAAACCATGAAGGCCCTAAGTGTGTAGTTATGCCCAGAAGCACCCGATATTCCCCACATATAATTGAGAATTAGGCAGTTTTAGGGCCGGCTATCCTTATTTTTGCCAATAAATAAGGTGTCGAGCAGCAAACCAGCAGCGCCAATAACAATCCATGCATCGGCAAGATTGAAGACGTACCAGGAAAATTCCCCAACATGAAAATAGAGGTAATCGACGACTTTGCCATAATAGAGGCGGTCAAAACCATTGCTCAGGGCGCCGGAGAGAACCAGCCCGAGGCAGAAACCTTCCAGCCGGTTACTTGCGCGCGCACTCCAGAACCAGATGAAAACTGAGGCAACAACCGTAAAGGCTGCCAATCCCCAGCGGCCAAGCTCTGTCGTTTGCTGGAAAAATCCGTAGGAAACGCCTTTGTTCCAGACCAGAACCAGATCCAGAAAAGGACCAACTGGGATTGTAGGAATACCGCCACCTGAGAAATGAGCGACAGCCCAGAACTTGGCAATCTGATCAACAACCAGACCAGCTATGGCAAGGAGGAGGACGAGGGAACTGTGATGTCCCCAAAACTTCAGTTTCTTCAAGGTCAATTCCCTCGTCACATCGTTTGCTCAAACAGTCGCGCCATCCAGCTCGCGCATTGCATCCGCATCGCGCAGTGTCAGCTCAGGATACTCAGCGTCTGCACCAACTTCTGGCAGGATCTTCCAGGAGCGGGCACACTTGTTGCCCTCAGCAAGGCCCGGCACAATGCCAACACCAGCAGTGTCTTCCAACGTGAACGCACCTTCAGGAGCGCTGTCAGAGGACAGGTTCAGCTGGGATGTGATCGCGATTTCTGCAACGTCCAGCCCGTCCAGAGCAGCCATCAAGTCTGCATCTGAGATGTAAACGGTTGGATGCGCTTCCAAAGAAGAACCGATCCGCTTTTCACGGCGTTCGATTTCCAATGCACCAGTGATCACACGGCGCACTGCACGAACTTTCTCCCACTTCGCTGCCAGCTCATCGTTTCTCCACGCAGAAGAAACAGCAGGGAACTGCTGCAGGTGCACAGAAGTTGTCGCTTCACCGTAACGGTAGCTCCAGCTCTCTTCCATGGTAAATGGCAGGATTGGCGCCAGCCACATGGTCAGATGACGGAACAGCTGCTCTATCACATAAAGAGAGGCTTTGCGCTTCGTGGAAGACGGAGCATCGCAATACAGCGCATCCTTGCGGATATCGAAGTAGAACGCGGACAACTCAACAGTCATGAAGTTGAACAGAGCAGAGAACACGCGCTTGCTGTCGAAGGCCTGATACGCATCACGAACCAGCACATCCAGCTCGGCCAGACGGTGCAGCATCAACAGCTCAAGCTCATTCATGTCAGCAAGAGCAATCTCTTCGCCGTCATAGTGACCAAGAGACCCAAGCATGAAGCGCAGAGTGTTACGCATCTTGCGGTAGGCATCAACGTTGGTCTTGATGATCTCAGGGCCGATACGCTGGTCTTCAGCATAATCGACAGAACCAACCCACAAACGCAGAATGTCCGCGCCGTACTGCTTGATGACGTCCTGAGGCGCAACCGTGTTGCCCAAAGACTTGGACATCTTGCGGCCTTGCTCATCCATGGTGAAACCGTGGGTGAGAACAGCGTCATATGGTGCATGACCGCGAGTACCACAGCTTTCCAAGAGGGAAGAGTGGAACCAGCCACGGTGCTGATCGGTACCTTCAAGGTACAGAACGTAGTCGTCACCACCCAAACCTTTACGGTTCGGGTTCAGGTCTTCACGGCGTTCCATGCAGAAGGCGTGTGTTGAACCGGAATCGAACCACACGTCGAGGATGTCCTCGACTTTCTCGAAGTTCTCAGCATCATATGCATCGCCAAGGAAGCGCTGCGTTGCGCCTTCCTCAAACCATGCATCTGCACCTTCATTCTGGAAGGCTTCGAAGATACGCGCGTTGACCGCTTCGTCCTTCAAAACTTCACCAGTTTCCTTGTTCACAAGCACGGTGATCGGCACGCCCCATGCACGTTGACGGGAAAGAACCCAGTCAGGGCGGGCTTCGATCATGGCGTTCAGACGGTTCTGACCGGTTGCAGGCACAAACCGGGTCTCGGAGATCGCCTTCAGCGCACGGGCACGCAGTGTGTCACCTTTGGCTTCCTCGGAAAGTTCCTTGTCCATGTAAACAAACCACTGCGGCGTGTTACGGAAGATCAAAGGAGCTTTAGAGCGCCAGGAGTGTGGGTAGGAGTGCTTCACACGCCCACGAGCCATCAGTCCGCCAACTTCTGTCAGCTTTTCGATAACAGCTTTGTTGGTGGAGCCTTCCTTGCCTTTGCGGTCCAGGATGTACTTACCTTCAAACAGCGGCACATGCGGATAGTAAGAACCATCCGGCTGAACGGTCATCGGAACCTGCTCAGTGCCAGCTCTTGCAAAAGCTTCCCGGTTGTCCAGGAACATCTGGAAATCTTCCTGTCCATGACCAGGAGCGGTGTGCACGAAGCCAGTACCAGCATCATCGGTGACATGCTCACCGGCAAGCATCGGCACGTTAAAGTCGAAGTAGTCGCCAGCGCCTTCAGCACCACGCAGCGGATGCGCGCAGTATTCGATTGTGCTCACATCAACATCGGAAACACGCTCATAGGCATCAACGCGGGAGGCTTCAAAAACAGACTCAGCAAGCTTGTCAGCAATAATGAACTCTTCGCCAACTTTCGCCCAGTTGTCTTCAGCAGCTTCAGTCACCTTGTAGATGCCATAGCTGATGTCGTTAGAGAAGGAGATCGCGCGGTTCGCAGGGATGGTCCATGGAGTGGTTGTCCAGATAACGACTTTCTTGCCGATCAGCGCTTCATTACCGGACACAATCGGGAAGGTTACCCAGATGGTGTGGGAGATATGGTCTTCATACTCCACTTCCGCTTCAGCAAGAGCAGTCTTCTCAACGATGGACCACATCACAGGCTTGGAGCCACGGTACAACTGGCCGGATGTTGCGAACTTCATCAGTTCTTTCGCAATCACAGCTTCACTGTCGTAGCGCATGGTCAGATATGGGTTGTCCCAGTCTGCTTCAATACCAAGGCGCTTGAACTCTTCGCGCTGAACGTCAATCCACTTGTCCGCAAACTCACGGCATTCCTTACGGAATTCGTTGATCGGCACAGCGTCTTTGTTTTTGCCTTTTTTGCGATACTGCTCTTCGATCTTCCATTCGATCGGCAGACCATGACAATCCCAGCCAGGAACGTAGTTCGCATCAAAGCCCTGCATCTGCATGGAGCGATTGATGATGTCCTTCAGGGTCTTGTTCAGTGCATGGCCAATATGGATGTTGCCGTTCGCATAAGGAGGGCCATCATGCAGGATGAACTTAGGGCGACCCGTGGATTGATCACGCATCACCTTGTAAAGGTCCTTGTCCAACCATTTGGCGAGGATCTTAGGTTCATTCTTTGGAAGGCCTGCCCGCATTGGGAAATCAGTTTTAGGCAGGTTGAGCGTGTCCGAATAATCGCGGCTCGGTGTATCGGTCATTTGGCAGTCCGCTTATGTGGGCATTTGTTTGCCCATAGGCATTTGGTAAAGCGCAGGAATTTGCGCAAGTTTGAAAATCCCGCCGTCTCTGTGACGGTTGGAGGTCTCCCGGTACTTCAGGGCGCCAACGGGCGTCTCAACTGAAGGCCGGGCCAATAATTCGAAATTGGCACACCTTGAGTAAGGTCAAAGGAGCAGTCCTGTTATCTTCAAACTCGGCTAACATAATGAGTGCTTTTAGCAGCGCTTATCCTAGGAATAAAGAGCCTCTAACAACAAAGCTCAATATTCTCAAGACCAAGGACATTTTTCCTGAAGGCCGGAGCTGCCACGCTGAAGTGTATTGCGAAAAGTGAAAACTGGTTTTGAGATGAAGATATGGGGTTGTCACGTTCAGTTTGAGCGAAGATTTTTCGCTGGCTTTTCTGTTATGTGCAGCATCTTCGTCGCGCCCAACGAACAATGATGCGCAAACATCATTCGTAAGCATCGCCTCAACGGTTTTGCTAAGTGGAAGTAAGAGGCAGTGATCAGCGTTTGAGTTGGTCTTGAAACAAGGCTTTTGCGATCAAACTCTGGTTAACGTGACAGCACCATGAAAAGCCGATAAGTTACACTTCATTTGATGATGGATAATTGAGAAATGCCAAAAATAAAACAAGGCGACATAATATTACTGACTGTATCCCTTACTTTTATGCTTGTGACGTCTTTTTACATCTTTAACTATTACAAATGCCATCAGCATAAACAGGATGTGGTTGAGTATGCCTCTCAGTATGCGCTGGCCTATCACCAAGATATAAATATCAACACTGTATCTAATGCAATACGATATGACTCCTCCTTTAATAATATGGAGTTTGAGTGGATTTTTATTCAAAAAAGCAGGGATGAATATTTAGATTTTTTCTTAGAAAACAGAATGTTCTCTGATTATGCTCTATTGTCTTTTGGTAATATATTGAATCGAAATAAAGAGGCTGTCTTTAAAATAGAAAAGTGTGGCGAGGATAACTGTATCTCCGGACCTTATTTTGAAGAAGAGAGCGAGATATTTGATCAGTACTGTGAACGTAGCCAGCAAAATATTAAATCTTTTAGTTACAGCTCAAATGTCAATATAACGGGTTGTCTCAGTGGTGACGGCAAACCTCTTGGTTTTAGAATTAACATTTTTACTTATGCAAAACCTTTGCTGTTTTGGACATGGTACATTGAAGCAAGCGGTTCAGCGGAAGAACGTGGTGAGACCGTGATCATTGCAAACTACGTGACAAAATACAGTTGCGGAATTAAGCTTTGGGAAGAAAACAATTATGTTGCATCTGAGTGTTAGTCAGCTGGTGTTGCCACATTAGGTTTGAACCAAGTTTTATCGCCTGACAACAGCCTGTAACTACTTCATCGCACCCCGCAAATGATGAGGCGCAAACAATATCTGCATGCATCGCCTCAACGATTTTCCCAAGTGGAAGTAAGCGGTAATGATCAATGCCTGAATAGCACCTAAAGCAAGGCTTTTGCGATCTAACTCAGGCTAACGTGATAGCGCCGCGTCAGTAATGGCGCTTGGGTGAACTGTCGACGAGCTCTTCGCTCTCCGCCTGACGCTTCGCAGCTGTCCGTTCACGGTGTGCAATGTAAAGCCCGCCACCTGAGATCAAAGCCACACCCAGCCACACAAACATGTCCGGAATGTCCCCAAACAGCACGAAACCCACAATTGTTGCACTGATGATCTCTGTATAGCTGAGCGGTGCAAGAACGGAGGCAGGGGCTCGGTCAAACGCAAGCACGATACACCCGTGTGAGGCAAATGAGATAATGCCCATCAACACGAACAGCGGCAGGTGAGTGAGGTCTGGTGTCGTCCACGCGGCTGCTTCAAACCCAAGCAGGCTTGCGATGATAACAAGCGGGGTAAGCGTCAATACACCAGCAACACCTGTCGCGAACTGAATGCCAAGCAAAGAGGCACTCCCTGCAAGTTTGCGCGTCAGAACAAGATAAACTGCAAAGGAGGTCGCAGCAGCAAGTGGCAACAGAGATGGCCAACCCAAAGCGCTCGACCCTGGACGGATAATGATCAGAGCCCCGATCATGCCAACCACAACGGCTGCCCAACGGCGCACGCCTACTTTTTCCTTCAAAACAACAGCCGAAAGTACAGTCAGGATCATCGGCTGCACAAAGAAAATCGCAATCGCATCCGCCAAAGGCATGTACTTAAGAGAGGTGAAGAAGAAGATTGAGCAAATTGCGAGACAAGCACCGCGCACCAGCTGAATACGGTTGACCTCTTTCATCAAAGAGCCGAACGAACGGCCCATGAAACCCGCAATCACGAGAACAATAATTGCCTGACACAAGAAGCGGCCAAGCGATACCTCAACCGGCGAAATGAACGCACTGAGATACTTGGCTGTGCCATCCATCAGGGGGGCCAGAGACATTCCGGCGACCATAAACAGAATGCCATGTAGCCCGGCATTGGAGGTATGACTATCTGTCGAGGCGGTTGTTGTTGTCATGTTGCTCTCGGATAATGGGGATACGCTGACATATCAAAGCCAGCGCAGAGGGTAAGGGCCTATATTGACGCACCAGCTATTCCTTTGCGCAACCAAAAGAAAGTGCCGGTAGCAGGCTATTCAGTGCAGTTATCTAAAGAGTATCTGTTCCGCCCCTCAATATTATGAGGGAGAGGGTTTTCTCTCTGCATTTGCAAGTATCAGTCCGCTGCAGATGAGCATACCAACGCCAACCCAGACAAACTCGTCAGGGATTTCATTGAAGACCAGGTAACCGATTGTAGTTGCTGAGAAAATTTCAACGTAATTGATTGGAGCCAACACGGATGCCGGTGCTCTCTCAAAGGCTTTGACCAGCAAAACATGCGCGATCAGGCCAGTGGCACCAAGACAGCACAATAAGATTGTTGGCAGAGTAAAGTTGGCCTCCTGATTGACAATCACCAGATCTCCACCAAAACCAGTCAGCCAAGCATAAATGATGATCGGCAAAATAAAGAGACTGCCAGCAAAGCCAGTCGCGAACTGTATGGCGAGCTGAGAGGATTGCCCGGAGAGCTTGCGTGTCAGCATCAGATAGCAGGCAAATGTAAAAGCAGCAGCTAAAACGAGAAGGCTCGCCGGTTGGAAAACGCCAGTGCCGGGGCGCATGATCACAAGCACACCAGCAAACCCTATCAATACCGCCAGCCAACGTTTTGGACCAACTCTCTCCTTCAGAAAGACTGAGGACAGAACAACAAGAATAACCGGCTGCACAAAGAAAATTGCTGTCGCATCTGTCAATGGTAAGTACTTCAACCCAAACACAATGAACACTGAGCCCACAGCAAGCAGCAAGCCACGGCAGAACAAGGGCAAGGTTGTCTCTTTCAAAAGACTGAGCCAGCTCCGTTTTTGAAAAGTGGCAATCGCCAGAATTATGACGAGCTGCACGGCAAAGCGGAAGAACGCGACCGTCAAAGGAGAGAAAAACTCTGAGAGGTATTTCACCACGCCATCGGTGCTCGATAGAATGAGCAACCCGCACATCATCAGCAGCACGCCATGCAACACATTATCAGAGCTGGCAGTGCCAGCTCTCGTAGCCGCTGATGTCATGAACTATCTTTCTAAAGGGGGTGACTACCCGTCGGCATTGAGCATTTGGTCCAGATGAGAGAGCGGTCGCATGGAGGCAATCATTGCCCGTGCCTCAGCGCTATCCTGATCCATTTGGCTAATTAAGGCTTCAATACCGTCAAATTTAAGTTCGGCACGGATAAATCCGACGAAGCAGACTGTGACTGGCTTTTCATATAGGTCACCAGTGAAGTCAAACACATGCACTTCAAGCAGCGGTGCGCCATCATCAAAAGTTGGACGACGACCAAAACTGGCCACACCATCATGCATCACACCGTCAATTTTGATCTGAACGGCATAAACACCTTCTTTCAACTCACAATTATCGGCAAGCTTCAGGTTCGCAGTTGGGTATCCCAACTCGCGGCCACGCTTCTCACCGTGTTGAACGGTCGCTTCAACAAAATAACGATACCCAAGCAAACCGTTCGCCACTGCCAGTTCGCCTTCAGCAAGAGCGGCACGAATACGGCTGGAAGAGATGATCTCTCCCCCCTCATCACCTTCTGCGCCAACGATGGTCACGGCAAATCCATGGGCTTCACCAGCTTGCTCAAGAAATTCAGGAGTTCCTTGACGCCCCTTCCCAAAGTGGAAGTCATAGCCAGTGATGCTCTGGGAAATGCCAAGGCGCCCAACCAGAATATCCTTCACAAAATCTTCAGCGGCCATACCGCCAAACTCTTTTGTAAAGGGCAGTTCGATCACGCCATCCAGATGTTCCGCTTCAAAGATCTCTGCTTTGACATGTGCAGGCGTCAAACGAAACACAGGCTGATCAGGCCGGAAGAAGGTGCGTGGGTGTGGTTCAAACGTCATGGCGAGGGCCGGAACACCGCGCTTTGCAGCTTCATCACGCGCTAAATCAAGGACAGCCCGATGTCCGCGATGAACACCATCAAAATTCCCAATAGCAACAACGCCGCCGCGCAGTTTGTCGGGAAACTGCGCAAGGTCGGTAATATGCTGAAAAGAATGCGCCTGTTTGATCGGCTCACCCATGAACTGTACTTCCCGCTTGAGCGTATTACCGAAAAGTGGCTCCGGTTTTCGGATTAAAATACGCATGAATAGAGAGATTCAGAGTCTGACGCGCGAATGCGTAGAGCGCAGCATACTCCAAACATCTAGAATTTTGCGAGACGGTGCCGTGAGAAGTCCGCCCCGTCAAGCTCTTGAGATGGAGTTTGCCGGGCCGGACACAAGAAACTTCAAGTCCTGTGCAGGAATTTCAGCTTAAAGCGGAATATCCATGTCGGCGCGGGCAGGGACTTTGACCATCGCTTCCCCTTCCAAAACCACCTTGCCCTCGACCAGGCATTGGCAATCCAACCGGGCGCGATTGCCTTTGTCGATCAGCTCTGCAACGCTCACGCGCACCTCAATATCGTCGCCGATATACACAGGCGCGCGAAAATTTAAAGATTGAGACAAATAAATTGCACCTGGACCCGGTAATCGCGTTCCAAGTACGGCTGAGATAAGGCTCGCAGTGTAAAGACCGTGCGCAATACGAGTTTTGAAAGGGGTCTTTGCTGCAAAATGCTCCGACAAATGGATTGGGTTTCTGTCACCGGAAACCTCTGCGAATCCTACGATGTCTTGAGAGCTGACGTGCTTTACGAAAACTTCGGTCATGCCGACTGAAAGGTCTTCATAAGCGAGTGGACGAAGGCTGAGCATAGTGTTTCCTCGAATTAACCACAGGCAATATTGCCGGTAAAACGCGCGGAAACGCTAGTAAGCGGACCTCTAAAAAACAATTAGGCTTTTAGCATTATTGAAATCGTATTGGAGAAATTAACCTAACTATAACGTAGGGCGGGTAATTTCGCGAAGTTGAATTGGTGGGGACCCCTTTTATTTGGAAGGACACCTGCGTCCAGTGTGACCGAACAATGTCGTGGTCGCCGTGAGTATAGCAGAGAGGCAACGACAGCCTCTTGAGAATATGGAGTTGTACATGGCCCTTGATCTTCAGATGCCAATTCTGGTTGTCGATGATTATAAGACCATGATTCGAATCATTCGGAACTTGTTGAAGCAACTTGGCTTTGCGGACATCGATGATGCGGCTGATGGCACTGAGGCCTACGAGAAAATGAAGCAGCGCCGTTACGGCCTGGTGATCTCGGATTGGAACATGGAACCTATGACTGGCTATGAACTGCTCAAGCAGGTCAGGCAGGATGCTGCTCTTAGTAAGACGCCATTCATTATGGTGACGGCTGAGTCTAAAACGGAAAACGTGATCGCTGCTAAAAAGGCAGGGGTTAACAACTACATCGTTAAGCCGTTTAATGCGCAAACTCTTAAAGGCAAAATCGAAGCGGTTTTCGCTGAGTAAATTGTTTGCGCACAACTGAAGAATAGGGGCTGGGGTGAGGACGCGATAACGGTAGCGCCCCTACCCTTCTGTGCACCCAACTGACCGGTTACAAGGTCGGGTAGAGCTCTAACCCGGCAGGCGATTTTGCCTGCTGGAGGAGACGTTCCCTACACAGGCAAAGGGAAGAGTGTTTTGACCAAAATTGATATTCAGCAACTCATCGATTTTCTAGAAGAAAGCCGTGAGAAATCTAGCGAAGTCACACTAACTGATGTGATGGACCTTGCAGAGGTTATGACAGGTTCAATGGGGGATATCATTGAACACATCCAACCTGCAGTGACCATGGAACTGGCAGAAATCGGCGCGGAAATTGCGCGGATGAAAGCCGAAATCAGTAAGCTTCGTGTCGCAGATATGAGAGATAATCATATCCCTGACGCTGGTCGGGAGCTGGATGCTATTGTTTCTTCAACAGAGGAAGCAACACATTCAATCATGGAAGCAGCTGAGGCCATCATGGCAGCTGATCCTGAGGACACTCAGACCTATCAGGACACTGTCAACAATCAGGTTATGGAGATTTTTCAGGCCTGCGCGTTTCAGGATATTACTGGACAACGCATTTCTAAAGTTGTCAGCACCCTGAATACGATTGATGAGCGTGTTTCCAACTTCGTCGAACGTTTACGCCTTGAGCAAGAAGCTCATAACGAACAGGGCGGCGAAGAAACGGATGAAGAGCGCCGCAAGCGTGAGCTGATCCTCCATGGCCCGCAGCACAAGGGTGAAGGCGTCTCTCAGGATGAGATTGATGCTATGCTCGGTGATGTGCAGCAGGACGATATCGACAAGCTGTTCGCCTGATTTTACTTGCGATCAATTTGTCAGTGAGCACTGCCCACCAACAAGAAATCTAAAAGCAGTTTGTTGACCTGAAATGGTGCAAACTGCTTTAGTCTTACCAGCTCAGGCGCCCCATAAAACTGTGCACATGCAGGCCTTCTGCCTTAAGCATGCTTTCAACGGCTTCAGCATCCCCTGTCAGATCCGCTGCATGAATACCTTCCGTCAAAAACAATGCGTTGATGCCCTGAGCATTTGCACCTTTGATATCAGTCGGTAAACCGTCACCAATTGCTAGAATTTCAGTTTTTTCAAGCGCTCTGCCTGCGTACACATTCAGCTCTGCCCGCGCCATATCGTAGATCGGATGAAAAGGCTTGCCCGTAATGATGACGTGGCCACCCATCTCCTCATAAAGCTTTGCGAGTGCGCCTCCACACCAGACCAACTTGTCGCCTTGTTCAGCAACAATGTCTGGATTAGCGCAAATGAGTGGCAGGTCCAGCTTCAATAACTCTTCAAAATGAAAACGATAGTCTTCAGGCTCTTCGGCGCGCCTGTCATTCAAACCTGAACATACGATAATGTCCGCAGCATTTGGCTCCACAAAGTCAAAACTTGCACCATGAAACAGGCTATGATTCTTTTTGGGTCCAATATGATAGACTTTTGCGTGATCTATGGCTCGAAGATCAGCCTGAACAACATCGCCTGGCGAGACAATTGAGTCATAGCAGGTCTGCGGAACACCCAAACTGCGAAGATGCTGTTCAATCTCATGGGATGGACGCGGTGCATTGGTGATCAAAACAACAGGCTTGCCACAACGCGTCTTATAGGTCTCAAGAGCGTCAATTGCTGCCGGAAAAGCACTCACGCCATTATGTAAAACACCCCAGACATCACATAGAATGCCGTTGAACTGATCTACAATCTGGCTGAGGCCAGTGATGGGGGATTGCTGCTTCATATGATGTTCTCTTGGAGGAAACTTGGATACGCTCTTGAAAAAAGAGTAGAGTTGAGCCAAATCCTCATAGCCTGAGCAGGTGGCGACGACAAGTAGATATAATCACTGCTCATCTTGCATTGATACTGAGCGCAAATCTCTGTCACAAATATGATTTGGATGCGCCATGTATATGCAGAACAATCTTTGAGACGGAGCGGTTATGGCGGTAAGACAACTTAGCGATACGACAATTAACAGAATTGCCGCTGGTGAAGTGATCGAGCGGCCTGCAAGTGTCGTCAAGGAGCTGGTTGAAAACGCAGTTGATGCTGGTGCAACGCGCATCGAGATCGTCACCGCGACCGGTGGTAAAAGCCTGCTGCGCATCACAGACAATGGTGCAGGCATGACGAAGGAAGACCTTCAGCTCGCCGTCCGCCGCCATTGCACATCCAAACTGCCTGAAGATGATCTCATGGACATCCGGACTATGGGTTTTCGCGGAGAAGCGCTGCCATCCATTGGCGCGATCTCACGTCTGGAAATAACCACACGCCATGCCTCGGAACCTCACGCCTGGAAAATCGAAGTTGAAGGCGGCCAGGACAATGATATTGAACCAGCTGCATTGAACTCCGGAACACGTGTAGAAGTGAAAGATATCTTCTTCTCTGTGCCCGCCCGTCTGAAGTTCCTGAAGTCCGACCGTGCTGAAGCAACCGCGATCACGGAAATCATCAAGCGCATCGCTCTTGCAAACCCAACTGTCAGGTTCACCCTCTCTGGATCAGACCGCCGGCAGCTGGAACTGCCAGCTTGTACAGGAGATGACGCAGATCTCGCTCGGATCGGACAAATACTGGGCGCTGAGTTTACAAAGAACGCTATGGAGATTGAGGCGCTGAGGGAAGGGGTACATCTGTACGGTTATGCAGGCCTGCCGACCTTCCACCGCGCCAACTCACAGCACCAGTTCTTCTTCGTAAATGGCCGCCCAGTCAGAGACAAATTGCTCTTAGGCTCCCTGAAGGCAGCATACTCAGACGTGCTATCTCGTGATCGCCACCCGATTGTAGTGCTCAACATTGATCTTGACCCTCACCAAGTGGATGTAAACGTACATCCAGCAAAGGCAGACGTACGCTTCCGAGATGGCCAGCTGGTTCGTGGATTGATGATTGGTGCACTGAAGAATGCCTTCGTTCAGTCTGGCTTCAGGGCATCCACTGCAAACACCCAATCTGCAATCAACGCCATCCGCCCAATGGGACAAAGCGCAGGCTTCAATGTTCATTCTGGTGCGTCTATGCATACGCCCCAAGCCAATAGAGAAGCCCCTCAAAACTACTCATGGCAACAATCGTCCTATCGACCGGAAGAAGGTCCCGCAGGTGTGTGGAGTGCTACAGATATCCCGGAAGTCGGATCCAGCGAAATGCAGTTGGGTTTGATGGAAGCCAATGCACCTTATTCAGCACCAATGGATCAGTCGCAGTTGCCAGCGAACGAGCAGGGCGCACAGGCCTACCAACTGGTCGACGCGCCATCCGCAGACTCGCGAGCCCACGGACATCAGTTACCGGAAGACAGAGAAAACTTCCCGCTTGGTGCCGCCAGAGCGCAAATCCACGAAACTTACATCGTGTCGCAAACCAAAGATGGGTTGGTCATCGTAGACCAGCACGCAGCCCATGAGCGACTTGTCTATGAACAGCTGAAAGAGGACTTGTCGAAGCGCGATGTGTCTCGGCAGATGCTTCTCATCCCGGAAATTGTAGATCTCCCTGAAGAGGATGTCGCACGACTGGAAGAGCGTGCGCCAGAGCTAGAAGAAGTTGGCCTTGTACTGGAGCGCTTCGGCCCTGGGGCAATTGCAGTGCGAGAAACACCATCAATGCTCAAACGCCTTAACATCAAAGCGCTTGTGCAAGATCTTGCTGACGATTTTGCGGAGTTCGACAGCTCAACCCGCATCAGAGAGAAGCTGGATCTGGTGGCTGCAACAATGGCATGTCATGGATCAATCAGAGCAGGGCGAAGAATGCGACCTGAAGAGATGGACAATCTACTTCGCGATATGGAAGCAACGCCAAAGTCAGGACAATGCAATCACGGCAGACCAACATGGATTGAGCTGAAGCTCTCCGATATCGAGCGCTTGTTTGGTCGCCACTAATTTATACGACAAAAACCAGAAGAGGCGAATCAATGATCCGCCTCTTCCAGTTCGTATTCTCGATTACACTAGGCAATCGATGGGTTCTGACATGTGGCCTCAGAAGTCCCGTTGAACACGGAGCAGGACTGAGATGATATCCTGTTGGCCGAGTGGGCGAGTTGGGTTACCGCCGTTAGTAGAGTTATCGGGGTAAAGGTTCCCATTCGCTACGTTTCGATAGGCAACTTCAGTACCGATTTCGAAGCCGCTAACTGGTGTCCAGCCAACCTTACCGACAACATCCCACTGGTTTTGGTTCCAAAGGAACTTGGAGCGAGCGTTAGCAAAAGAAGCCTGAATTGCTGCGTTCCACTCAGGAGAGAAGTCAGCTTGGAAACCCCATGCGATGGACCAACCGGTTGCAATTCCGTCTTCACCATCTGTAAGTGAGGTCGCATCCCAGACTACGTTCTGCCAGTCACTGTTTACGTAACCAAGCGCACCCTGTGAGAAGGTTGCCTGAACAACACCCTGGAAGCCGGAGAGCGTGCTAGTGAAGAATGGTAGGTCAAATTCAAAACCACCACCGACGGCCCAGCCGAGCAGACCAGAAGGATAAGATTCAAGATAACGGATCTCAGTTAGAGCACCCATGATCTGTGCGGAACCCCAACCCTGATCAAGTCGGATGTTAGCAACAAGGTCAGGGAAGCGCATGCCGCCGTAGCCTTGGTTAAATCCGGTTGAGTCAAGATATT
>NZ_LCWX01000191.1:0-2286 GCF_001431305.1 Pseudovibrio sp. POLY-S9 | reverse complement strand
GGGAAAAAGCCGTTACCTAAATCGAAGGTATAACCAGCAAGCCAGAGGTTTTGGTCAGAATACGCAACGGTGGTGATCGCACCGTAGGCATAACCGGTCCAGAAGTCATAGAAGGACTGTGCACGACCGATGGTCATACCGCCAAACTGTACGAACGCATAATCAAGCGTCATAACAGTGTTGTCCTGTTCAACCCCAAAAGAGCCGACTGGGTTGTTCACGTTAGGAACGGAGCTGTCATCCTGAATAAAGCCAGGTGTGTCGACTGTTCCGAACAAATCAATGTAAGCACGAAGCAAGCCGTATTCTGTTTGAGTTCGGGCGTCCATGCGGAGGTAGCCACGTGCACGAGTGGATGTTGAATTTCTTGTCCGCTCAGACCAGTCGCTTGGGGCCGCCCCAAAGTTGTTGAAACGGTATTCTGCACGAACACGACCGCGAATTCTCAAACAGGTATCTGTGCCTGGAATATAAAAATATCCAGTACCGTAGGCGTCACAAATCTGGACATATTCTACGGGCTCCGGTGCAACGGGAAGATCGGCTGCAAGGACCGGAGTGGCACTCATCATAAGCGCTGCTGCGGCGCTAGTTGTAAAGTGGCGCATAATTCGACTCCTAAATCGGGTAGAAACCCACTCCTCAAACAAGGTTTATTGACAAAACTACTTAAGGCGGCCCAAATGCTGCCTAAGCAAAACTAATTTTATTGTTGTGTACGCGAATTCCCTGCAGCAATTGATGCCAGCACATGCTTATTGATGCAATGATAACTCTAAAAATAACCTAGAGTTATCAAGCTAATCGAAACCGCTGTTTCATTCCTGCAACGCTTTTATCCCAAACTAGGTAGAAGTAACAAATACATTACAGGGGTGCTCTTTATCGAATTAAGCTATTGTTATTGTTAGTTAAAAAATCATTACGCAGATTTGCGAGTCTTTTTCCTATGCAAGCTGCGTCATTCGAATCATAGACACAAATGAAGTCCCTATCAGGAAAGTGTAATACTCCATGATAAGTAAAGTGATAATATTTACAAGTATTCGAACTTTGCGTTGTTTTGGGGAAGTTTGCGTTCTTTTGAGGACTGACGCGCTGCTATGCGAACTGTGAACCTCAATCCTGCAAATCTCTGTTTTTTAGGAGGCAGGGGCCAATGCATCCTCCAGCTCACCCACACCGGACCAGATCCTCCGCCACAACACGGTGCCATCACCTCAGAACACCGGACAGCAACGACCCGCTTCAATCAGTTCGGGCTGAAGACCCCAAGCTCGCCTCTGCTCACAGTCCTTGCCCACCTGCGCTATCATTGAGCGCACTCACACATCACGGCGGCCCTCTATCCAGCGCGCAGAGGGGAGGGCAACAAAAAGGCCTTCCCGAAACCACATCGGAAAGGCCTTCTTCTACTCTTTATATATAGGGTCGCTCTGGGCTACACGCCGAGATACCTGAGAATGAGGATCTGACTGTCGCCCGCATGGCGTACATCCAGCCCTTCAAACCCGTCAGGGATCACTGGAGAAACGCTCGCATCTTCTTCCCAGATGCAAAGAGCGCCTTTATTGAGCCAGCCGCCAGCCACGGCGCTGGACAGAGCCTTCTCGCCCAGCTCATTGCGGTAAGGTGGATCCAGAAACACCAGGTCGAACGGAGCAATGGTTCCTGCTTCCCCTAAAGATGTCGCATCACGTCGCAAGATCTTTGTGGCGCCCATCAGTCCTGTGGTCTCCACATTCCGGCGGATCAGACCACGCGGCTCAACGGCCTCTTCAACAAAGACGCAGTACTTGCTGCCACGGCTCATCGCTTCCAGACCAAGAGCGCCGGTCCCTGCAAACAGGTCCAGAACGCGTGCGTCCTGAACCGGGTTGTCATAGGAATGAGCGAGCACATTAAAAATGGTCTCTCTCATCCGGTCACTGGTAGGCCGTGTGTTTTGTGTCTTGGGCGTAGCGAGAGCAGTTCCCCGAAAGCGTCCAGCAACAATTCTCACGATTTTCTGCCGCCTTTGTTTCCACGAGGCGCGCCAGAGCGATCACCACCTGGGCGACCACCACGCGCTTTATCGCCGCCAAAGCTCTTGCCGCCGCCACGTGGGCCTTTGCTAAAGCTTGGCTTGCCGCCATCACGACCACCTTCACGAGGGCCCTTGCTAAAGCTTGGCTTGCCGCCGTCACGACCACCTTCACGAGGGCCTTTGCTGAAGCTCGGCTTGCCGCCATCACGGCCACCTTCACGAGGGCCTTTGCTGAAGCTCGGCTTGCCGCCATCACGGCC
>NZ_LCWX01000190.1:0-2352 GCF_001431305.1 Pseudovibrio sp. POLY-S9 | reverse complement strand
CAACGTTCCCGAACTCATGGCAATGGAGGAAGCAGCATGACCTTCCTTCCCCTCATCTTCACTGTAAACACCCTCCGCATGTGGCAGCTCTACTGGTTTGGAATGGAGCCGGCTCGCTATGGAACAGCCCTAGAGCAGGAGAACGAGCAATGAAGTGCCCAACTTGCGTTGGAACCGGACGCGATGACTATTTCCACCTTGCATTAAGCGAGTGCGAACGCTGCAACGGAACCGGCTCCCTCTCAATTGAAGACCTGAATCCATCTGCCTTGAAGTCGGCAACACGAGCCTACTGGTCTACCCTGCCCGTGAGCAAACACCAGCCCTTTGATGTTCTCACGCCTGACAATCAAATCAACCTAGCTTGGCACGCTGCGAAGGTCATTCTCGCTTACCAAGAACGCGACGAAGCAAATCAAACCTCGTGATGACTGAACTGTAAACCAAACTCAAGGACACCAAGATGCTGAAGATATTCGGACGTGGCAGATCAACAGAGAACGACGCTTTTTGCGGCATAGGGTTAGGCGACAAAGTAAAAGATACATTGTCAGGCTTCACTGGCATTGTTCTGGCACGATCAGAACACATTACAGGTTGCAATCAACTGTTCGTGCTCCCTAATTCAGAGAAAGATAATAAACTGAACGACGGCCAGTGGTTCGACGTTGAACGAATTGAGAAGCTGGAAGACAAAGCCGTTGAAATAGCTTCGCGTCGTACGGGAGCAGACATTCCGCTACCGCGAGTTACAGGCCGTTCAATCTAATTGCCGAGGTTACTCCTCCCAAGCGCAAATGCGTCGCCTCGGCATGAGCGGCTCAGGAAAGGCGCACCTGAGCCGCTTCCCATCTCCTCTAATCAGGAAACCACCACAATGGCAATCGACCTAGCTGCAAACGGACTCTCTAAGGACGACACCCTGATCATCGAGATCATGTCTCTCGCCTATAAAGCAAATCTTGCAACCGACTACGCTGTCTTTGTGAGCTTTGACGGACACGTCAGCATGCTTCGAGTGGCCATCGCGAAGAGCAAGAAAGAGTATCAGTTCAAGTTAGCTGAAACGTACCTCCTGCCGTCCTGCACAGCCACACAACTGGAACGTTTCGAGAAACTGGAACGGATCAGAGGTCGCCTGCAACGCTTACTAGACACTGGCGACATCGCGGCATGCGGCATGGCTACAGTTCCTGAATGCCACGATCTCTTCATTCTCTGAACTCAAGACCACGAGAAAGCCATGTTCCGTATTTCCCTTAAATACAGCGAGATCAGAGGATCGCTCGAAGAGGGTCCAACCCTTCTCATCAAGCGCATCGTGTCACTCTTTGGCTGCAAGATGCAGCTTCACAAGTTCATTAGAGCTGACAATGAAGGTTCGTTTCACACACATCCAGCATGGGCCATTCGCATTGTACTTCGAGGCGGCTACATCGAAGAGCTTGGCAACGGAGAGTTCCGCGAATGGAAACCCGGAAACATCGGGATTGTTCGCCCCGAACTTGAGCACCGCATCCACAAACTGCGCAACGGTTATGTGAGCTATTCGCTTTGGCTACGCGGTCCAAAAGTCCGCAACATCAAGCTGCGAGGTTACCCTGAGCGACTTGTTGAAAGCAGGAGCGAATGATGCGCTTGGAGTTAGAAGCCAACCCCGTCCATGTCGGCTTATGCCTGACAAAGAACCCTGCAGCTTTAGCAGAGTTACTGAGTGCGATGGCAGCGAGCGCTCCAGACGACCTCGCCACAAAGGTCAATCAGCACATGCCAAGCGGGATGCGAGATCGCACCGCAGACCTGCTTGAAAAGCTCTTACTCACCATCTCAGCCTTCAATCAAGGAGACGATCATGGATAGCTTGAACACCAGCAACCCGGATTACTACGAGGACGGAATCCGGTTTGGCACCGGACCCGAGTTGATCGCGCAGATTAAGAAGCTGCAAGAAGAACTCGCGACAGCTAAGAGCACAGAGAGCGACAGACTACTCGAAGAGATGGAGGGTTCTCTGGAGAGCGTCGACATGGGCATCGCGTTTATGCCGCCAACCACCAGCCACGAATACGCCAAAGGCTGCAACGATAACCTTGAAGAAGTCCGCCGCGTACTCAGTGAAGTGTTTGACACCTCCGAAACCCGAGAACCTTGCTTGCTGAACAGGCTGGACAAGATCGCGAACCGCTTTCTTTGGGGCGTTCACTTCATCGGCCCAGACGAAATATGGGCAGCAGAGAGCTACGCCGCAGCAGTGAGGCTGGCAAAGCAGCACAATCAACATTTCATCAGCTCTATGGAAACCACAGATGTTGCCGTCATTGCAGCGCCAACACCTTGGATTGGCGAGCCAGA
>NZ_LCWX01000189.1:12541-14854 GCF_001431305.1 Pseudovibrio sp. POLY-S9 | reverse complement strand
CGGGTGTTGGCATAGTATGCTCCTGGTGAGCGCCCTCCGTTTGCGGATAGACGCAGCAAAACAAATAAATGAACCCCATTTGATGAGAATGGGCCACAGCCCCAGACCCCAGTCTGCGACAGCGTACCAACACAGTTGCAACTTGCAGGCCAGAGTGGGAAAGCAGAAGAAATGAACACACTTGATCGGATTTACCTATTGAAATAACAAGAGAAATTAATTTTAGAACACGCGCAAAGCTGCCTTGCGGCGCAGCACTGCAAATTTAGTGCCGCTACGTAAACTTGAGCCACTTCTGGCCCGGAAAGTAAACAAGACGCCAAAAGGCAGCTATATTATTGAAATATATGGGAAATCAGCGGGCCATTTTCGGCCCAGTCTGGGCTGCTTTTGGCTTACCCCTGAAATATAAGGGGAAATCGGAATAAGAACTCAAAGACAAGGTCCTTTTTGAGCTGAATTTGGGGGCTTCAGATCTCAAATGACCTCCAAAACAATTCCTCTTAGGGGAGCTTATAGTGACCTTTGACAGCGAAGAATTGCTTTCAGATGAATACTGCTCAGGAATAATGCCTGATATGCAAACTGGCTGAAGCTGGTAGCTCAGCCTATCGCTATTCATCTTCCAGTTCTTTCGAAGGGGATTTTTCTCCTGATCTGGCGTCCTGCGTGCACCCCCTCTATTTTTCACTGCTTTTGAACGCCTTTCATTGCCTTTGAGCGCCTATGAACGCCTATACGCCCAAGATCTGCTCCGATTAGACTTCCCTGCAAGCGTGAGCACGCCATAAGCTAAGACTTAGATCTTGCAAGAGCTGGCACACTACGCATTACTTGGATGTTATGTGAGGGGGAGTAGATTGTGCCAAGTCGTCAGCGCCTTACAGAAAAGATTGCTCGCACAGCAAAGCCCACGGTTCGGCAATACCAGCTGTTTGACAGCGTGGTCGCCGGCTTTGCACTGGTGATCTACAAGTCCGGCACCAAGGCGTTTAACGTGTCCTACCGCGTCAATGACCGCCAGCGTCGCTACACCATCGGCCAATGGCCGGCCTGGAGTGTAGTCGCAGCACGAGAGCGAGCCAAAACCATCCGCCGGGAGATTGAGCTTGATTGCGACCCGTTGGGCAACCGGGAAGCAGAACGTGTTGTGCCGCGCGTAAGCGATCTTATTGAGCGTTATATCGATGAGCACCTACCCAAACTTGCCGCCCGCAATCAGACAGACCAGATTTCCATGCTGAGTAAATTGGTGCTGCCGCAGTGGAAGAACCTTCTGGTGCGCGAGATTTCACCTGCGGATGTCAACAAGCTGCTCAGCAACGTGGCCGCTGGGCGACATCGTCCCGCAAAGAAACTCAAACGCCGAAGCAAACCAAAATCCACACCGATCCGCGCCAATCGTCTGGGCGAGATCTTGCGCAAGATGTTTAATCTGTCAGTGCAGTGGAAGATGCGTCCTGATAACCCTGCTCATGGATTCTACAAGAGGCTAGAGAATGCCCGCGAGCGGTTCTTGTCACTTGATGAGATCAACCGTCTGTCTGATGCGCTCGAGAACAGCAAAGACAAACGCGGGGCTGATGTGATCCGCCTCTGCCTTCTCACAGGCTCACGTCTGGGCGAAGTAAGATTTGCCCGCTTTGAGCAGTTCAACCTCGAACTGCTTACTTGGTTCAAGCCAGCAACCAATACCAAACAGAAGCGTATCCACCGCCTGCCTATATCACCTGAGGTCGCTGACCTGGTGAGGAGACGCCAGTCCGTTGTCTCCGAAAACTGCCCCTGGCTGTTTCCAGGAGACGTTTCCGGGCAACCAGTTCATGAAATGCGCCGGTATTGGCAAGGCATCTTGAAGCAAGCAGAAATCTGCGATGTCCGCATTCATGATCTGCGCCACACTTTTGCATCTCTTCTGGTGTCTGGAGGCGCTTCACTTGAAGTAATCGGCAGGCTCTTAGGCCATACTCAGATGAGTACAACCCAGCGCTATGCTCATCTGATGGAATCTCCATTACGTGAAAGCGTTAATGCAGTTGCAGGTTATGTGACCGCCAAGCCACGCCGACACACGCAGCAAATTATCCCACCTCCTCCAACCTCACCTGTCTTTTCTGCACTAACTTTGCCTGCTAGTTCTCCCGTGCCGTTTTCAGCGCCTGCCAAAGAGGCTGAATACGGCGACGGATGGTACTCATATCAGGCGCCTCTCCGGCTGGAGAGACCTCAATAAACCAATCCTGCATCGCACTGGCGAGCTCATTCAGGGTATTGGGGACGCCTTGCGTAAACAGATGCACAAAAAGCGGTGCC
>NZ_LCWX01000189.1:10527-12410 GCF_001431305.1 Pseudovibrio sp. POLY-S9 | reverse complement strand
CCCCCCGATTGCCCCCCCTGCCACTACACTGACCAAGAGCATGCTTTTCTTCAAAGCGATAAAGATCAGTCGCTGGAATCCAAAGCTCATCGGGCTGTACTGCCAGACCTTGCCTGGGGCAGGTGACATAAAGCAATTCGGCACCTTTCTTGCGCGAAGGGATCACGCGGTGCACAAGGCAGGTGCGTGCAGGTACCCCCGCGGTTCCCAGCATTTTGAACAGATCCGATCCGCACAGCTCCACCATCCCACATACTTTTTGTGCCCCGCACACAACCAATGGCGTGCTGGTGACAAGGCGAAACCGCCCCGCCTCAGCCCAGCCTGCAATGGTGGCAAGAGGAACGCCCCAACGCGCCTCGGCTTCAAAAACTGTGAAATACTCTTTTGATGGCAGCGTCATTGGTATCCCTCCCCTGTGGCATCCAGCTTCTATTGGGCCTCATCAAAGAACACATCACCGCATGTAGTTCGCATTCAGCCTGCCGTTTAGGTCAGGCTATTTCCAGAAAAACTTAAGACCTTTACCGGCTTACAACAGGCCAGTTTCTCAAATCAGCACGTCCAGCAGAGTTGATTTGACCAAGGCATCGGTATTTTGAAACACTGAAAGTTTTTGCTGCAACTCGAATTCTAAAATTGACCATTGATATCTATGGGATATTCCAAATCTTCATGAACTCACAGGGGCAGTTGCGACCCTTGGTTTGAGGCCTCCGACGCATCGAGGGAGTAGCCTCAGGAAACGGTTCGATTGTCCTCCATAGGGCGTTGCCTTAATGTTTGAACGCCTATGAACGCCTTTCACTGCCTTTGAACGCCTACGCGCCTATTGACCTTCCATGCTTAGCTTTTCCGCAAACCGTTTGAGCCCGAGCGGTCCTGCTTTGGAGGAGCACATGGAAGACAACGTCCCTACCCCGGAACTTGAACCTGAACAGACACAACCCAGGGCCATTCTTGATGGTTGGATGACCCGCGCAGAGCTGGCCAAAGAGCTTGGCGTTTGTGTTGATACGCTGGGCCGCTGGCAGACCATGCGCATTGGCCCGCCGTGTGTGCGTACCGGACGGCGAGTATTTTACCGCCGCGCCTCTGTCATCGAGTGGCTCAAGCAAAAGGAAATCCGTGAGAACAGGATTTCGAACCTATGAGCGTTCAAGCGATCACCTGGGCTTATGGGTGTTCTCAAGTTTCCGATCCGATCGAGAAGCTTGTGCTGGTCACCATTGCCAACTTTGCAGATGAATACGGCCTGTGCTGGCCCTCGCAAGCCACGTTGCAGGAGGCGTGCTGCTGCTCAGAGCGCAAGCTGTGCAATTGCCTGAATGATCTGGAAGCGCTGGGTCTGATCACCCGCTACCAACGTCGCCGTGCCAATGGCTCTCGCAGGTCCGATATTTTCATCCTTACTGGCTTTGACGGACGCAGGGCCATTCCCGATCAAAATGATCACCCTGCCTTGGAAAACTTACCAGCGATCAAACCCGGAACAACCAGCCGGCATGGTGTGCCGGAAGGACCTGCCAGCAACCGGCACGTGGTGCCGCACCAACCGGCATGTGGTGCCGCTACCAACCGGCACGTGGTGCCCCCCTTGAACCGTCATTTAGAACCATCAAAAGAACCTTTTCCCCCTTACCCCCAAAACATGGCCTGTGAGCAACTTCGGGCAAAACCTCCAGCACAGGCGGTCCTTCAATCCAAGGAGAAATCCCATGAGCAATCTGTTCGATCCCATGAACCCTCCAAACGTAAAAAATCCATTTCCCATGTTTGGCAGAGAGCCTGGGATGAGGCTGTTACAGCAGCTGATAGTCTCCCGGCCAGAACGACGACTAGCACCAAGAACGGCTCAAGAGATTGAGGAACTGGAGCAACTG
>NZ_LCWX01000189.1:8149-10406 GCF_001431305.1 Pseudovibrio sp. POLY-S9 | reverse complement strand
CCTGGTGGGTCAAAACCAGTGAGCCTGGCTGTTGGTCAGCTTCTCAACCACTATCCGCAAAAACGGCTCTCACCAGAGGCCATCACACAACTGATTGAGGATTGGATCCAGGATCTAAGCAGCTATCCAACTGATGTAATCTTTGCCACCTGTCAGGCCTGGAGGCGCAGCAGCAAGACTATCGCGCCCACCCCCGGTCAACTGATCACTCTGGCCGAACCCATCATGGCAGCCCGCAACTTCCATATCCGGGTGCTGAACAGCGTTTTAGAAGCTCAAGTGATGCCTCAGTCCAACAGCTAGGAGATACTTGTTTGGCCCTGAACACCACACAGATCGTCGACCGGCTTGAACTTGCGGCCAGCACGTTACGGCGACTTCCAAATCCACCAAGGTCAACACCACGGCGCGACGGCAACACCTGGCCGCAGGTCATCCATGATGTTCATGAAGCCTATGGCTACAACAAAACCCAAATCCGGGCGGTGCCCAGCGCCAAAGACATCAGGCTCATGGACGAGGCCATTGATTGGCTACGATACGTCCCTGAGCCTGATGACCGGAAAATCCTTTGGATGCGGGCAGAAGGTTTCCGCTGGCGACCCATCTGCATTCAAGTCGGGCTGACCCGTTCTACCGCTCACCGGCGTGCTGTGGCGGCAGTTCTCACCATACAGCGCGCTATAAACAAGCGAAGGTGACGTCACATACACCTCTACCCTCTACATTCATGACCGGCTAATGCCATGGGTTTGTGGAGGAATTCGGTTTCCTTGCATTGGCACCTTGCGCCAATCATCGCATGGTCCTCTTGAGGCATCACAACCTCTTAGTAGAGCGGTCACCGCTGCCGTTATTTCGGCGGTCATTTGTGTTTGGAGTTAGCTCTCCTTACGCAAGCTCTCGCTTATGGGCGGGAGGGCGGTGAATACAATACCCCTTCGCGGGGGGAATAAACCCGCCTGTCTTCGTCAGGTTGTGAACCTCCCGCTCACCAGTGGGTTGTCACAAGCCTTCTGTGGAGTGGTTTGTTCAACAAGCCAACGAAGAGGGCTTTGTAATGACTGATACTGGTAAAGAGAAATGTGCCCATACGTCCCTTCGCAATGAAGTGGATCAGCTTCGATTATCAACCAACCACCTCAAAAATCTAGTCTATTCCATGAGCGTGGTGATGAGCGAACGCATGGAGCATACCCAGGAATATGAAGCGTTGCTGACGCTGTTTGATACTGTGCGCAATCACATAGAAAATGCGCAGACAAGTAGCGAGAGGATCTCCGAACTGCTTGATCCTTGCGCACTGGAAGTCTCAAAAGACTAAAAAACGTGGAATACCGAGAGGTCCTGCCTCTCATGGAATGTTCTGGCTTGGGAGGTGCAATACCTCTCAGGCCTTTTCGAATTTGACCTGAGTTTCCAATGATCATCCATAGACCGGGAAGGGGCTTCACTAGAGACCCGGAAGGGGTATCGGCCTCCATTGCCTCAGATCAGGCTTCTGGCTGAACCACCCTGCCAAAAGGCAAACCCCGCACAGGGCGGGGTACAATCCATATCCTAAATCTGCCTGGCTCAAATCAGCCCGAGTTCTCGCAGTGTGGTTGCTGCATCAAGAAGCTGGTTGGTGTTCACTTCCACCGTCAGTGTCATGCTGTCTGCATTGACCCGCGCTTTGACCGCGGCTTTGTCGTCGAGGGCGTAGGCGATCGGGTCACAGGCCTCATATGGCTGATTTGCGTTAAACCCTGCCTTGGTTAAGTCGTGTGCTGCAATTCTGATTGTGCTGGTTCTCATAGAACTTCCTCCATTCAGCGGGCACCCTGCCCGGCTTCACGACTGCAACCCCGCACTGCCGGCGGGGTCTGTTCTCTTTGCGGGCTAGCTAGAGTTAGGCGTCGAGTTCAGCTGCCAGCTTGTCTCTGGCGGCGCTTAGCATGTCCAAGTAAGCACCGCCGCGGTGTAGGATGATCTTACCCGCCCACAGCTCCTCGGCGTTCTTGTCACCGAAGACCTCGCGCATTTCCTCGTTTGTGTAGCGTAGGATATCGCAGCCCCATTGAGGGTGTTCTGTGTAGATGTAATTCACGTGCATGGCGTATAGTCCTCTCCTTTCTTGTGCCTTCTACACATGGCTTGAGTTTGGGTTATCCGGTACCGCGCAATGCCATACCCATCCGCACAATCAAGGGCTTATAGGTGTCATACCGTTGATCTCGTAGGTGCATGAGGGCCCGCTTAGTGTGGCGAGCGCGCA
>NZ_LCWX01000189.1:2876-8139 GCF_001431305.1 Pseudovibrio sp. POLY-S9 | reverse complement strand
TGGTGCTGGCATGCTGTGATCCTCCCGAACAGAGTGAATCACAAATCGAAGTTTTGGGGAATCTCATAGATTCAAACTTTGATCGAAACGCTTTAGCATGTCCAAGTAGGCACCGCCGCGGTGTAGGATGATCTTACCCGCCCAGAGCTCCTCGGCGTTCTTGTCACCGAAGACCTCGCGCATTTCCTCGTTTGGGTAGCGTAGGATATCGCAGCCCCATTGAGGGTGTTCTGTGTAAATGTAATTCACGTGCATGGCGTATAGTCCTCTCCTTTCTTGTACCTTCTACACATGGCTTGAGTTTGGGTTATCCGGTACCGCGCAATGCCATACCCATCCGCACAATCAAGGGCTTATAGGTGTCATTCCGTTGATCTCGTGAGTGCATGAGGGCCCGCTTAGTATGGCGAGCGCGCGCTTTCAAACAAGAGGTGCCTTGCTTGCTGATGCCGTCTATTCCCGGCTGCTATCGTCTCGCGACCGCTTTGGGCTGGGTTCAATTGCGTCCTACCGCACTCCCCAACAAATGACCCCGCACTTCTGGCGCGACAGAAACAGGCTGGTTCGGGCAGATTATCGCTATGCTCAGTGGAGCTGCGGTCTCCTCCTCCAATCGCAGTCAAGCCGCGCAAAACCACCTGCACAATCCCATACCATGCATACGCTACCCCGGCTTTTGGGTCCTTCCGGGCCGCAATCGTATGCGGTGGGGCTTTGCGCACCAGATCGCCAGTCACAGAGGAAAATTTTGGGTTCGCACTGTGGGTTCGTGGTTCGCACCTGGCGGAAACGAATGAAAGCGCTGCATTGCAACATTCCTGATTAAGGCACTGTTGAATCAAGAATTTCTGCAACGGCGTTCTTACTTCGAAATCAGCTCAAGGGTGCGAACCTAGAGTTTTGGGTTCGCAGCTTAGGTTCGCACTTAAGGTTCGCGGGTTCGCACCCTGAATTCCATGGTTCGCACTAGGCCAACAGGAGCTGACCTTTGCAAGTCGAGATGATGTCTATCGCAGCACTGGTGCCTTATGCGCGTAATGCAAGAACGCATCCCGATTGGCAGATTACCCAGATTGCAAGTTCCATTGCTGAGTTTGGTTTTACCAATCCGATCCTGATTGGTGCTGACAACGACATCATCGCCGGCCACGGACGCTTACTGGCAGCACAGCGTTTGGAACTCCCTGAAGTTCCCGTCATCCGGCTATCGCATCTAAACGAGGTGCAGCGTCGAGCTTTAATCATTGCTGATAATAGGATCGCGGAAAATGCCGGTTGGGATGAGGCCTTGCTTCGCGAGGAACTGGCTGCGCTTAGTGACGACAGCTTCGATCTGGATGTGCTGGGGTTTTCCGATGAGGAGCTTGGCGAACTTATAGGGTTTGGAGGCGAAGACACTCCACCACCTCCACTGGGTGACGAGGACCATGTTCCCTCACCAGAACCGGTTCATGCCTCCGTGCCTGGTTGCACCTGGCTACTAGATGAACACCAGATCATGTGCGGTGACAGCACCTCGTCAGAGAACATGAGCAGGCTATGCGATGGTGCGTTGGTCGATGCTGTCTGGACGGATCCGCCCTACAACGTCAATTACGAAGGTGTGGCAGGAAAGCTCAAGAACGATAATCTCAGCAAAGAGGCTTTCCGCAAATTCTTGTTAGATGCTTTTTCCTGCACCTCAGCTGTGATGCGTGCTGGAGCGCCCATCTATGTGGCTCATTCCGAAACTGAAGGCGTGAGTTTCCGTCGAGCCTTTGTTCAAGCTGGCTTTAAACTCTCCAGCTGCCTCATATGGGTCAAGCCCGCCCTCGTTATCGGACACGCAGATTACCAATGGCGTCATGAACCCATCCTTTATGGCTGGAAACTTGGAGCCTCTCATAGCTGGTATGGCGGACGCACCAACACAACTGTATTCGAGGACAATGGCAAATCCTTGCGGGTAATGCCGGACGGCAGTCTGCAGATTGATTTGGGGGATCAGGTGGTCATCGTTGATGGGGAGAAGATGACCATGCGTTCGCTTAATAGCACCGTCATTCATCATGACAAGCCGGTCAGAAGCACAGAACACCCAACAATGAAGCCCGTATCTCTGATCCAGCAAATGCTAGAGAATTCAACTGAGCACGGCGATCTTGTGTTGGATCCCTTTGGCGGCTCAGGCTCCACACTGATTGCCTGCGAAAAGCTAGGGTGCAAAGCACGGCTGATGGAACTTGATCCGAAATTCTGCGATGTGATCGTTACTCGCTGGCAGGAATACACCGGCAAACAAGCAACGCTTGCAGATGATGGCCGCTGTTTTAATGACATCAGAGCATTGGTCAGTGGTTAAAGCCTGTGAGCAATACAGCCCAAACGACCAATCAACGGACCAGACCCATGGGATTATCTCGGCGCGCATATGCGCAGCATCGCAAAGCTTTGGGTTTACCCGGTGCGACCGATATGGCCGTTCGCAAAGCAATTCAATCCGGCAGGATCACGGTTGAAGCCGATGGCAGCATTGATCCAGCTAAAGCAGACGCGCAGTGGGCAGCATCAACAGACAGTGCGAAACGCAGACAGCCCAAGCGCTCAGGGACACGTCCGTCCGAACCTAAGGCAGCTCCTGCCATTTCCGAAGGTTCCGATCCCATCGGTGCCTCCCAAGGCATCACCTACGCCAAGGCACGGGCAGCCAATGAAGCGTTGAAGGCACAACGCTCCAAACTGCTTCTGCAACAGCTTAAGGGTGAGCTCATTGATCGTCGTGCGGCGGTGAACCATGTGTTCGATCTGGCCCGTAAGGAACGGGATTCCTGGCTGCAGCTACCGGCCCGCATTGCCGCCAATATGGCAGCTGAACTTGGCGTCGATGCCCACAAGATGGAGTTGCTGCTTGATGAGGTTATTCGCGATCACTTAGCCCGGCTTTCGGAAATCAAGATAGAGCTCGGTGGGTGAGTATCAGGGCACAAGTGACATTCAAACCGCCTGGCTTTCGGGACTGGCACCAGATCCAGCCCTTACGGTTACGCAGTGGGCTGATGCCAAACGCTATCTGTCCTCAAAGGGCGCAGCAGAGCCTGGCAAATATGCAAGTTCGCGCACGCCGTTCATGCGCGCCATTATGGATGCGCTCTCGCCCAGTCACTGGGCTCAGAAGATCATCTTTGCCAAATCCGCTCAGGTTGGCGCGACGGAGGCCGGCATCAACTGGATCGGGCACACCATGGAGGTGGCGCCCGCTCCGTTTTTAGCCGTGCAAGCCAATGAGACCACCGCCAAGCGGTTTTCCCGCCAGCGCGTCGATCCAATGATTGAGGCAACACCTACCATTCGGGAGATCGTAGCCCCGGCCAAGTCACGGGACAGCGGCAACACGCAATTGGAAAAGAGCTATCCTGGCGGGCATCTCTTCATTGCTGGCGGCAACTCGGCGGCAGGCCTTCGCTCCATGCCAATCCGCTATGTGCACCTGGATGAGGTGGATGCTTACAAAGATGATCTGGATGAGGAAGGTGACCCAGTCACGTTGGCTGAAGCACGCACCCATACGTTTGGCCAGCGCAAGAAGATCTACATCTCGTCCACGCCCACTATCAAGGGAGCTTCGCGCATCGAAGCAGAGTTCGAGCTTTCTGACCAGAACCGCTACTTCGTGCCCTGCCCTCATTGTCTGGGCTTACAGGTTCTAAAATTCGAACGTCTCAAGTGGGATTGGGGCACCCCGCGTTCCGTACGCTACCTCTGTGAGCATTGCGACCAGCCAATCGAGGAACGCTTTAAGACCTGGATGATGGATCTAGAGAATGGCGCGTGTTGGCAGCCGACCGCAGATCCGGAATTGATCGCCAAGGCCCATGAGGCCGGTATTGTCGGGTTTCACATCTCGGGGCTTTATTCTCCCATTGGCTGGCTCTCCTGGGAGGCAATTGCCCGCTCTTGGGAAGCGGCCCAGGGAAAAGATGCATTGCTCAAGGCGTTCAAGAACACCACCCTTGGCGAGACCTGGGAAGAGCAAGGCGAAGCGCCGGATTGGCAAAAGCTTTATGAGCGCCGGGAGAGCTTTCAGCTTGGCACAGTTCCGGAAGGCGGTCTTGTGCTGACCATGGGCGTTGATGTGCAGCGTACTGGACGGTTGGAAGCGGATATCTGGGCTTGGGGCCGAGGTGGAACAAGCTGGCTGGTAGATCACATCACTCTGGATGGAGATGTCACAAAGGACAACGTTTGGGTTGAGCTCACCGAGCTTTGTGCCAGCACCTGGCCACACGCAAGCGGCGTGCCCATGTCCCTTGCCCGTGTGGGCATTGATACAGGTGACGGCATGACGGTGGATTCCGTTTATGCCTGGGTGCGCAAGATGGGTCGCGGTCAGGTGATCGCCCTGAAGGGCCGTGGCGGCTTTGACCGCATCGCGCCCGTTGATGGGCCCAGCTATGTGGATGTGACTGAGGGCGGGCGCAAAGTCTCCCGCGGAGTGGCTCTTTGGAATGTGGCAGTTTCCGTCTTCAAGTTAGAGACCTATCGCTATTTCCGCTTAAGCGTACCAACCGACGAAGACCTTGCTCTTGGCAAAACCTATCCCGATGGTTTCATCCACGTGGGTCAGGGTGTCAGCGCTGAATGGTTCAAGCAGATAACTGCCGAGCAGCTGGTTCAGCGCAAGAACAAGCGCACGGGCTTTGCAAAATCCGAATGGATCAAAACCCGTGAGCGTAACGAAGCTCTTGATTGCCGGGTCTATGCCCGAGCTGTGGCCTGGCTGCTGGGCATCGATCGCTGGGATGAAAGCCGTTGGCAGGATCTGGAAGCGCAGCTAAGGCAAGCTCAACAATCTACCCCAGAACCAGCAGGCCAACCGCGCCGGGAGCGCCAAGCTCGCAAGGCCAAGCAGAACACCTGGTTTGGCAAACAACAGAGGAACTGGTTTAAATGAGCTGGACACCGGCAGAGCTAGTAGCCTTGAAGAAAGCCTATGCAGCCGGGGCTACCCGTGTGTCTTATGAAGGCAAAACGGTTGAGTATGACAGCGGCGCTCAACTTCTGGCCCGGATCCGCATCATTGAAGCGGAGATTGCAGCGACAAGTGGTAAGAAAAAGCCGGTAGCAGGGTTTGCCCGCTTTACCCGCGAGATCCGATGAGAAACAGATCGGTGCAGGTACCCTTTACCTGGACCGATCGGGCGCTGGCTCTGTTCTCCCCCACGCGGGCGGCAAAGCGCTATGCCAGCCGGGCAACCCTTGCCAACCTGCGCCGGCTTTATGAAGG
>NZ_LCWX01000189.1:0-2776 GCF_001431305.1 Pseudovibrio sp. POLY-S9 | reverse complement strand
CGCGCAAAAGGGCCGCCTTAATGATGGCTGGCGCTCCAGCAATAGCGCTGCCGACAGCGAGATCGCAACGGCAGGCAGTCTTCTTCGAGACCGCATGCGTGATCTGGTGCGCAACAATCCACTGGCAGCCCAAGCAGTTCAGGTGCTGGTCAACAACATGGTTGGGCCTGGCATCCGGCCACGGGCAGCAACAACGAGCAAAGCGCGCAACAAGAAGATCGACAAGCTTTGGAACGAATGGGCAAAGGCTTGCGATGCCCATGGTCATACGGACTTTCATGGGCTTTTGAGCCTGGCCGTGCGGGAAATGATCGAGGGCGGCGAGGTCTTTGCCCTCAAACGCCCTCAGCGTAGCTCCAAGGGCAAGGTGCCCTTGCAGATTGAGCTTCGCGAGGCCGACCATCTGGATACCTCCCGGCTGAGTGAGACCAAAGACAACTCCATTCGCCAGGGCATTGAATACGATAAATCCGGCAGTCGGACCGCCTATTGGATGTTTCCCGACCACCCGGGCGACACCACATCAGCGTTCACACGCCGGTTGGAGTCGGTTCGCGTTCCTGCGGATATGGTCGCCCATCTGTTTGAGCGTCAGCGCGTGCAGTCACGAGGCGTGCCCTGGGGAACGCCGGCCATGACAGCGCTGCGCGATCTCGGTGACTGGCAGCTTGCTGAAATGGTGCGCAAGAAGACCGAAGCCTGTCTGGTCGGTGTGGTGCTTGGTGAAGATGGTGATGGCGGCGCTTCCGTTGCCCCCACAGTAGAAGATGCCGAAGGCAACCAAGTCGAACAATTTTCACCCGGCATGATTGCTTATGCACGGGGCGGCAAGGACATTCGCTTTAACACGCCAGGCCATTCAGGCGGCATTGCCGAATGGAACCGGGTGCAGATGCACATCATCGCATCGGGATTCCGGATGCCTTATGCGCTGATGACCGGAGATCTCAGTCAGGCCAATTTCTCCTCAAACCGCGCCGGGTTGAACGAGTTCCGCCGTATGGTGGATCAAGTGCAATGGCACATCATTATCCCGATGTTCTGCGAGCCTATCTGGGCCTGGTTTGTTGAGGCCGCTTACACGGCAGGTCTTATCGATACCCCGGACGTCCCGGCTGAATGGGCACCGCCTAAGTTTGAAAGCGTCAATCCCAAGCAGGATGCGGAAACCGATCTTATTGAGACCAGAGCTGGCTTCACCTCCCTGCCTCAGCAGATTGCCAAGCGTGGTTATGACCCGCGAGAGGTGATGGAAGAGCAAGCGGCCTTCCTCAAGGAAACAGATGACCTCGGTCTGGTTCTGGATAGCGATCCCCGCAAAGTCTCCCGTGCTGGCCTTGCACAAGTTGAACTCGAAACGGGCCCGCAACTAGAACCATCCAGCAGCACAGCGAAAGACGAAACCTGATGCCAGAGCAAACGTTAGGTCTGCCGCTTTTAGGGCGGGCTGCAGAAGTGCGTGCAGATAGCGTAGACCGCGAGGCACGCACCATTGAGATTGTCTGGACCACGGGCGCCACCGTCCAGCGCATGCGCTGGGAAGGCTGGGATGAGCTTGTTGAATATGATGAAGAGCTGCAGGTGGATGAGAAATCTGTTCGCCTTAGCAGATTGGACGCAGGGGCGCCGTTCCTCAATTCTCACAATGCCTGGCGCTTAGAGAATGTGCTGGGCTCTGTTGTTCCTGGTTCCGTGCGCCTTCAAGACGGCAAAGGCGTTGCCACCATCCGGCTGACAGACGCACCAGACGCCTCCGGCATTGTCCAGCGTATCCTGGAAGGCACCGTGCGCAGTGTGTCTGTTGGCTACCGCGTTCACACCTATGAGATCACAGCACAAGAGGGCAAACGTGAACTCTGGCGTGCCACCGACTGGGAGCCTCTGGAAGTTTCAGCAGTCGCTATTCCCGCTGATCCGGGTGCGCAAACTCGAAGCTCAAGCGAAACACCGCCCTCCTTCAGTCCCTGCACGCTTATCCGCAGCACCTCCCTCTCTCCGCCTTCCAAGGAGGAATTGATGCCCAATACGCCCAAAGATAACTCAGCCAAAGACACAACGAGAGCCGATCCTCCTAAACCACAGGAGCAAACAGTCTCGTCTTCTCCTCCCTCACCTCCCAAGGAAGAGCCCAATGCGGAGGCTGTGCGCACTGAGGAGCGTACCCGTGTTAGCACCATCACCCAGCTGTGCCGGCGTCATAAGCTGGAAGAAAGCTATGCAGATGATCTGATTGCACGTGGCGTGTCCTTGGAAGCTGCCCGATCAGAAATCCTCGACAAGATCTACGAGGCCGATCCGCTCAAAGGCAAGACCTCAGAACCAGTGCCAGCAGAAGCGCGGGATCAGGACACTCGCGAGATCTCTTATCGCAACGCCCTCACCAATGCACTGCAACACCGGGCCTCGCCCGATCTCACCAAGCTCAGTGACGATGCAAGACAGTTCCGCGGCATGACGCTGTTGGAGTTGGCTCGCAATGCTTTGGAACGACGCGGTCTAAGCACGCTTGGCATGAGCAAGATGGAGCTGGCCACCGCCGCCTTTGCCATGCGTTCAGCCGGCTATCACGCCACCTCAGATTTCCCGGCGATCCTTGCCAATGTAGCCGGTAAGACTTTGCGTGATGCTTATGACAGCACTCCGCGCACCTTCCGCCCCTGGGCACGGCGCACAACCATCTGTCAGTGCTGGATGTATTTTCCCCATTTGTGCTGCTTGAAAATTACCCACTTTCGCAGCTTTGACTTTTGATTGAAGGGGCATGCCCCTTCAATCA
>NZ_LCWX01000188.1:0-665 GCF_001431305.1 Pseudovibrio sp. POLY-S9 | reverse complement strand
GGGGCTTTCCATTGGGCGTCTCTCATCGCATAGCGGTCATCTCGGCGAGTTCAGGCGCTGCAGCCTGTGCCACGACCACCATACACCCTCATTCATTATTCAGTTTTCAAAGAACTCGGATTGCTCCGAAGTCTGCTTGCCAGCGTTCTGAGAGAGTGCAGCCTGATTTGATCGCGGTCTATTCCTGTAATGTTCTCCCTGAGTCTTTGGTGGCCGGGAGTTGGAGCATGGAGAATGGCTGGTGTGATTACGGGGAAATAAGGCGCCCTTTAACCTCTCGTTGGGGGAGATTGATTAGATAGATTTATCCCCCACAGGGACGGTGTGGAATTGAAACGGCGCGTTTCTGCGGATTAGGTATGTTTTACACATAGGTGGGTGATGTTTTTGGGTTTTTTTGTCGTTTTCAGGTTGACGGTTGGAGGGCTCAGGCCTATAACCCAGCTCATCGAGAGCGACGGCACGATGCGCTCTTGAGTTCCTCGAAAGGATTGATCGCTCAGGCTCGATCGGAAATGATTGAGTTGGTGAGTGATTTACTCTTTTGAGTGTGGGTGAAAGCCCTGTTCATTGACAATTGAATACGGAAGAAGAAAGAGAAACGTGGACGGCGGTTATTCGCGAGTGGTTTGGTAACAAGCCACTGTTACGGAATAGCTGACTTA
>NZ_LCWX01000187.1:0-323 GCF_001431305.1 Pseudovibrio sp. POLY-S9 | reverse complement strand
CTCGCAACTCTTCCATCTGGCTATCTCTGGTGTGTTCGTTTTTGTCGGTTCTTATATAGCCACGTATCATTTCGAATACCCAAGTGTAGTAAAAAATCAATTTCAATTATTTTACTACATCTCATTAGTGCGTATTAAAAGATTACAATTACATATTTTCCGACATTATCCATTTTAAACGCCCGAGCGCGTTTGCGGCACTATAGAGCAAAAAGGGGTATGGTCTGTGAGTAATAGAGCCTCATACTGAAATGACGCCCAATGATCCGAAGCTGCCTGTCAACGCGGTTCGATTTCATAATTGAAGTCTGGACTTTGCTGAC
>NZ_LCWX01000186.1:2135-7404 GCF_001431305.1 Pseudovibrio sp. POLY-S9 | reverse complement strand
TCCCGGTCCCTCCCTGAATGCCATGTTAATGTGTCAACCATCTCTCCGAACACCTGTCACCTATGTCTCCGGTATGTACATCAAAGGCCGGGATGACACTGAGGGGGACGTGGGGGTCTAAAGGGTGCGGCTCTGAGTGGAGGCATTGGTGCGAGGGCGTTGTGGATTGAGGTGGGGCTGGTTTTGCAGTGGAACTGATGGGCGGAGTAGTCGCCTCTGGTGTCATCCCGGCCATTGAGCCGGGATCTATAACCACTTGCGGTGTTGAGTAATGCAGTGAGGGAGATACGTCCCCCCGAATTGCGTCTCCCTGTGACAGTGCGAGCTTCATTTGATGACTGAAGGTGTTTGTTGAGGTGAAAGCTGACGAAGATTGTGCTCTGTTGCTGCCTCTTGGTGTGCCCCATTGATACCGGGGGTATGGGTCCCGGGTCTGCGCCCGGGATGACACCGGGAGGGGATGTGGGGCTTCAGGGTTGCGGGCTTTGAGGGGAGGCATGGTGTTGTGAGGGCGTTGTGGTTTGAGGTGGGGCTGGCTTTGCAGTGGCACTGGTGAGCAGAGCGGTTGCCTCCGGTGTCTTCCCGGCCATTGAGCCGGGATCTATAACCACTTGCAGTGCTGATGTATGCAGGGAGGGAGACGAGGCCTCCCCGAATTGCTCCTCCCTGTGCCAATGCAAGCTTCATTTGATGACTGAAGGTGTTTGCTGAGGCGGTGGATGTTGAGGAAGGTTGTGCCCTGTTGCTGCCTTTTGGTGTGCCCATTGATATCGGGGGGTATGGGTCCCGGGTCTTCGCCCGGGATGACACCGGGAGGGGATGTGGGGCTTCAGGGTTGTGGGCTCTGAGGGGAAGCATGGGGTGTGAGGGCGTTGTGGCTTGAGGTGGGACTGGTTTTGCTGTGGCGCTGATGAACAGAGTGGTCACCTCTGGTGTCTTCCCGGCCAAGGAGCCGGGATCTATACTCCCTGTAATCATTGGTGAGTTTGTGCAGTGGCGGCGGGGGATTGTTAGCTGCATACTTGGTGCATGTCTTATTACATGTACATTCTTGCGAGCCGGAAGCATGGGACGCTTTATGCCGGCGTGACTAATAATCTACCTGAACGTGTGCATCAGCATAAGACGAAGATGAATCCCGGTTTTACGGCCAAGTATGATGTTTCCAAGCTTGTCTACTATGAGGTTTATGAGGAACCTCATGAGGCTATTCGCAGAGAGAAGCAGATGAAGCGTTGGAAGCGGGACTGGAAAATTCAGGCCATTGAGGAGATGAACCCTCATTGGGAGGATTTGTCACTCTCTTTGCATTTTGGGTAGAGGCTGGTGGGTATGGGTCCCGGGTCTTCGCCCGGGAAGACACCGTGGGGGCTGCTTTGCGTTTTATCGCGAGCACTATGGTTGGAGAGCTTTCGGGTGTTTGTGGTGAGGGCTTTGTTGATTGGTGAGTGTGGCGTTGGTGGTGAGGTGGAATGGGTCCCGGGTCTTCGCTGCGCTTCGCCCGGGATGACGCCGTGGGGCTGCTTCGAGTGAGATGACACCGTAAGGCTGCTTTACCGGTGATGGCCTGAGCTGATGGGAGCCCCCTCACCAACCGTTGCAATAATGCATGAGTGGGGGAGGTTTTGGGTTTGGGCGTTGACAGGTTGTGGGGTTGTGTTTCACACTCATATGTGAGGCCTAGAAACCTCACGTCAGCGGTACCCGCTCCCGTAGTCTAGCGGTTTTTTTGTGCCTATCTTATAGTGCGCAGACCCTTTGCTATGAGCGGGAGGGCGGTGAATACAACACCTCCTTCGGGAGGGAATAAGCTCGCCTGTCTGACTCAGGTTTCTAGCCTCCCGCTCGCCAGCGAGCCCTAGGAAGCTTTTTTGGCGTTGCGGATCTTCAACACCCTAGTCAGTAAGGGGATTGGAATGGACGTTTCTGCATGCGCGCCAAGCGCCACAAATACTATCGATAATGAGTTAGATGAAGTTCTCATCGCTGTTTCTGATCTTGAAAATCTTGCTTATTTTCAGCAGCTTGTGCTGAGTGAGCGGATGAACCAGAGCAGTGAGCGGGATGCTTTGTTCACTTTGCATTATGCCTTGCGAGACCGCATAGAAGCGTTGAGAAAGACCTGTGGGGTCCTACAGCAGGTCGTCGACCCACAACCGATCAGTACAACATTGACGCTTCTTGAGTAACGGGTTGGGCGCGGGGCGCTGAGCCCCCTGCCCTGTTCGGCTGCGTTGGCGCCTCTTCTCGTCATTCTCCTCGATGTTTGAGGTGTGCCTTTTCACTGTGCCGGTGCAAAGTGGCGTTTCGCCGTGGGCGGAGCCTCACCACGCTTTGTCTGCCGCCCTCTCGCTTGTTGTTTGCCCGCGACCGGCAATAGCAAGCGCTTGCACCCTGCTGGTCTGCGGTGAGTAACGTGCTCCGCAGGCCAGAGCGTTGTGCTGGTGTTATGGCGTAAAAATGCAGAACAGCGTGAAGACGACCGCGATGATAGAGGCTAACGCGATGTAATAGGGCCGTGCGCAGGCGCTGGCGTAGTTGGTGTAATAATCTTCCAACTGCCGCGGCGTTGGGTTTGGTGGGTGTCGGTCAGGTTCACGAAGTGGGAAAATCAACATTCTGGCTTCTTTTCTTTGAGGAGAACTAAGCCTATCTTTCCCTGTGTTCTTTCTGCCGGATAGCGGCCAAATTTCAAAAGCAGTTTTCAAAAATGAAGGTTCGATTGCTGGATAATCTCAATGCATTCCTCGTGCTTGCGGCTTGCGGTACGCTGAGTGAAGCCGCGCAGAGGCTGTCGTGTAGTCCTGCCACGCTCAGCCGCCGTATGCAGCAGCTGGAAGAAGATGTGGGGCTGAAGCTGTTTGACCGGGTGCAGGCCGGGTATGCGCTGACCGAGGACGGGCGGGATGTGCTGGAGCAGCTGGAGCCGTTTCAGTGTGCCTATGCCGGGTTTGAGCAGTGGCTGAGCGCGAAGTCTCGCAAGCCGCAGGTTCGGGTTTCTGCCGGAAGCTGGACCATGAAGTTTCTCAGCATGCATATTGGTGCGCTGTGCAAGCCGGAGGACGGGTTTGAGGTGGTGTTCATTACCAGCGAGGACCGGCTGAACATCAAAAAGCGCGAGATCGATATTGGGCTGCGCAGCTCAGCGCCTGCGGAGATCGGGCTGGCGAGCAAACGTCTGCCACCCGTGGAGTTCGCGCCTTATGTGGCGGCGGGAGCTGACGCGGCGGTGGACCAGCGGTGGCTCGGCATCGCGCCGGAATACGCCACGACAAAATCCTCACGCTGGTTGCTGGAGCAGCATGGCAGTGAGATGGTGATGCAAGTGAGCTCTCAACACACTCTGCTGGACATGCTGTGCGCAGGCGCTGGCGCTGGCGCTTCCATTTTGCCAAGCTTTCTGGGGGATACGTCGCCTCAGTTACGGCGGTGCGGGCCGGTGATTGAGGAACTGACCAAGCACCAATGGGTGACAATGCATGATGACCGGAGGCACTTGCCCGAGGTGCGGATGATGACGGACCGGATCGTCCACGTGATCGAGCAGCATCGCGGGCGGGGTGCTGGCGCGGTGTGAGTGCGCTGCATACCTGCGGCCTATCTCTTCAGCCCGCAGGTGAGCTTTGTAATCGGCCGATTGCTTAAAGGATGGCCTTCGCGATGTGACGGGAGATCTCAACCATCTCCCCCAGGTTGTAGAACCTGAACTTCACCTTCCCAAGCCCAGATATAACGAGGTCGAGCTCAACATCTGCGTCCAGCGTGCCAGCTGTCTCGACAGAATACGCCGTCACCTTCTTATAAGGGAGCGATGTGAAGTCACGCTTCTTGCCGGTAAAGCCCTGCACGTCGATTGGCATAACCCGTAAGTTTGTAAAAACAACGCCATCCCGACCAGTTGAATAAGAACCTAAAACTTCTTCCCCCTCAATCAGCAGCCCTGGCACCAGCTCTGTAAAGCTGTCATCTGATGACAACGAGAATTCGCTATGGACATCAAAATCTATCATTTAATCCTCACTCAAAATTGCTCATGGCAATTACATCAACTTAAAATTGAATTCAACATTATGTGTGAGCGCTGAGAGCATCTGAAAATGAGAAACATCAGCAGCATGAGAACTGCCTGCGATGGACTAACTCAGCGATAAGATGTGATATCGGGAAGATTGGAAAGAAAAACGCAGAAAAATCGCCAGATGGCATCGAGTTATTCTGATTTTCAGGGGAATTAATGGCGGAGAGACAGGGATTAACCTGTCGAATTAAAATCAATGCTTTAGTTTGCCCAGCCTCGGCAACACCCCCACTGAAACTATTGGGCTTTTTCTCAAAACGACCAGCCCCTTTTCCTCCCTTCTCAGAGGGGAGGAAGCGGCTATGAACAGCCTGCAAACAGCCTCCCTGAATGTCCCGCAAGAGCTGAAGGCCATCGCCTATGAAGTACGTAGGATTGGCACCCGCCGCAGGTCAAATCCAGAGACGTTTCTGGTCGAGAAAGAAGAAGCCAGCGAACGCCTGCTGAAGCTCGCCAAAGTGCTGGAGGTGATCCAGTGAGCAACGTCACCAAAATCCAAGCCAAGGCATCTCTAGCCAGCTCCTTCGCTGTTCAGTACTCGGACAAGCAGAACTGGTGTGTTGCCATCACCAAGGACCGCAACCTCTCTGCAAATGATGTTCGCGTGGGTATCATCCTGTGCGAGCACATCAACGCCAGGTCAGGCAGAGCATGGCCGTCTATGGAAACGCTCGCCGCTGAAGCCAACGCCAGTCCACGAACTGCAAAACGTGCCATCAAGAAGCTTTCAGAGCTTGGCTACATCACCATCAAGCGGAAATCCGGCAGAGGTCATTCCAACGTTTACGAGCTGGTTTTGGCCTCTGTAAAAGGTGACACCACTGACACCATTTATGAGGAAAAGGGTGACACGCCTGACACCTTTTATACCCCTAAAGGTGACAAAACAGACGAGAAAGGGTGCCAAACCCTGCCTGAAAAAGGTGACACCGCTGGCACGCTAAATAAAACAAATAATAAAATAAAAATAACTAAACACGCGCCCGCACACGAGGCGCCACCAGTTGCCAAGAAGCATTTTGTCAGCACCAACGACCCAATCTGGTCTCATGTGCAAGCGGCCTACCAGCTGCTCAAGGACGAACGCCTGCATCCGCAGCAGTTCCGAAAAGGCTTTGGAGGAATGGTAGACACCAAGGTTTTCTCCAAAGCGTATCTTCTGCAAGCTGGGACAGACCTCAAGCCCAAGCC
>NZ_LCWX01000186.1:1141-2037 GCF_001431305.1 Pseudovibrio sp. POLY-S9 | reverse complement strand
CACCAAGCGGCCCACCACCCAATCACCAGCGGCACCCGCTACCACCCACCAGCAGCAAGTCGCACCGCCGGAAGGGTGGATCGATCCGCAGCTGGCGGGGGCGGGCTAGGTTGGGTCCCTCCCACCAATGCTCAATACGGGTATGCGACATCCCACGCTTTGGCCACAGATCGTTTTGAAATTGCCTAAACGAAACAGCAGTTTAGAGAGGAATTTAGGGCTAAACCATGCAGTCAGCGCATAGCTCGGGCGAGCAACAAATCAGCATTTTCGGGCAAGTTGCCGAGCCAGAGCAACGCACCGCAACCAAGGCACAATTCGCGGACATTCTGGGAATGTCCCGGGGCCGCGTGTCCCAGCTCATCAAGGAAGGTCTGCCAACGCTTGGCAACGGGCGGATTGATATCAAGCTCGGCAAAGCCTGGTACGTTGCCAACACCAGCGCCGCCAAGCGCAAGTCGCTGGTTGATGCACCTCCCCTCACCCCAAAGGGCGAGCTGGAGCGCATCAAGGCGGAACTGGCAAAGCTGGAGCTGGAACGCGAGCTTGGCAACATCATCGACAAGCACGCCGCCCAGAAGGCGATCTTTGAGCGGGCCAGAGGCGAGCGCGATGCATGGATGGGCTGGGCGAGCCGCGCTGCCTCCACCCTCTCCGCCGAGCTGGGCAGCGATCCGCGAGAGACCTACGCCATCCTAGACCGCATCGTCCGTGATCACCTCGCCGACCTTGCAGAAACGCCGCTGAAGGATCTTGCCAATGTCTGACCTCGCCACCACCACCGCCTCATGGGCAGACGCAATCTGGCGCGAGGCATTGGCACCGGAGCGACAGCTCACCGTCAGCCAGTGGGCCAACGCTTACCGTCAGCTGCCGCCCACCAGTGCCGAGCCGGG
>NZ_LCWX01000186.1:0-1027 GCF_001431305.1 Pseudovibrio sp. POLY-S9 | reverse complement strand
GTGCCGTATCTGGGCGAGATCATGGATTGTCTGTCCACTGCCTCCCAGGTGGAGCGGGTGGTGTTTATGGCGGGCGCTCAGGTAGGCAAGACGGAGGCAGGGCTGAACTGGATCGGCTACGTCATCGACCACGCGCCAGGAATGATGCTGCTGGTGATGCCCTCGCTGGATATGCTCAAGCGCAACAGCCGCACCCGCATAGATCCGCTCATCAACGACACGCCAGCCCTCAAGGCTAAAGTGGCCGCGCCCAAAACCCGCGAGAAAGGCAACACCATCGCCATGAAAAGCTTTGTGGGTGGTGAACTGGTGATGACAGGGGCCAACGCCCCAACAGGCCTGCGCTCAACGCCCGTGCGCTACATCTTTCTGGATGAGGTGGACGGCTATCCGGTGGATGCGGATGGCGAAGGCGATCCGGTGGAACTGGCGATCCGGCGCACGGCGACCTATGCAGGCAAAAAGAAGATTTACCTCTGTTCCACGCCAACCCTTTCCGGTGTGTCGCGCATCGAGAAAGCCTATGCGGAATCCGATCAACGCAAGTTTTTTGTGCCTTGCCCCCATTGCGGCGCTCTGCAAGTCATCGCCTGGGCGCGGATCAAGTGGCCGGAGGGTGAACCGCTGAAAGCAACGCTGCACTGTGAGCATTGCGGGGAGCCGATTGAGGAGCGCCACAAGCTGAAGATGCTGGCGCAAGGCCAATGGCAGGCGACGAAGGATGGCGATGGCCGCACGGCGGGGTTCTGGTTGCCAGGGCTGTATTCTCCGTTTGAGACGTGGGGCAAGATGGCAGCGGAGTTTCTCACCGTCAAAAGCGATCCGCCAAGGCTGCAAACCTTCGTCAATACACGGTTGGGAGAAGCCTATGAGGACCGCGACACCGCGCCGATTGAAGCAGAACGCCTGTTGAGCCGCTGCGAGCCGTTTGGCGAGATCCTGCCGGATGAGGTGGCACTGATCACGGCGGGCGTGGATACGCAGGACGACCGGCTGGAGCTGGAGATTGTCGGTTGGGGCAAGGGCG
>NZ_LCWX01000185.1:0-384 GCF_001431305.1 Pseudovibrio sp. POLY-S9 | reverse complement strand
CGGTACCATTTGACTTCACATTTAGGCAGCATCTCACCGGAGACCAGCGCATTATACAGCAGCGGGATGGACTTGTTCATGGAGCAGGTGAACTTGAACGGCGTATGCACGCGCTGACCAGCTGGCTGACCGGACTGGATATCACGCGGAATGATGACGGTATGATCAATGGCCTGTACCATGATCTCGTCTTCATGACCTTCCTGCCACACGTTACCGACGGAATCCTCAGTGAACGCGCCTTGAGTGATTGGTCCCTGAGTTGACCCTTCAATGGTGATATAAGCGGGTGTTGGCATAGTATGCTCCTGGTGAGCGCCCTCCGTTTGCGGATAGACGCAGCAAAACAAATAAATGAACCCCATTTGATGAGAATGGGCCACA
>NZ_LCWX01000184.1:0-8544 GCF_001431305.1 Pseudovibrio sp. POLY-S9 | reverse complement strand
CGCTATGCCCTCACGCGCCTACCCAAAGCGCGCGCCTATCTGGACAATGGCTCTCTGGAGCTGGACAACAATTGTGCCGAGCGGGCAATGAAGCCTGTAGCTCTTGGAAGGATGAATTATCTCTTCATGGGCTCGGAAGGGGGCGGAAAAGCAGCGGCAATCGCCTATACCCTCATCGAAACCGCCAAGCTCAACAGTGTGGATCCCCAAGCCTGGCTAACGTGGGTTCTGGCTCAAATCGCTGATCACAAGATCACCCGCCTCAACGATCTCATGCCGTGGTGTTACGCTGCTAAGCCAGCGTAACAGGGCCTATTTCCGTTTTGTAGGTCGGGTTCGCCGGACGCACACGGTATTGATCACAAGCGATTTGCTGCACCCGCGAAGGCAAATCGTGTGGCGTATAATTGCAATGGGGCTCTTCGGTATGAATTTTTATTACTAAAAAAACAGTCGCCGGGAGAGCCTGCACTGCGGCCAGTATGTAACTCTATTTTTTGAAAGGTAATTCGTATCGGCAGTTTTCTGCTGCTTGGAGTACTCGTCAGTATGATAGTTTATTACTCTCCCACATCAAGGTGGAACATTAGCCCCAGCTGTTGCAGTTCGAGCAGATACGTGATGGCGGTTACAGAACAGGTCGGTTTAGTGAAAGTGTACATGTAAAATCTCTGAAACTATCGGTTAGAAAAGGCTTGGTTGCTCGAACTCGAACGGGCTTTTCTCAACTTGCCGCCTATGGGCTGCGGCCTTATCGGAAAGCTTGTGTGTGGGGATGTGAGCCAGGCTGGCAGTGGTTTGCTGCCACTGAGCAAGCCCAACAGTGGAGAGGTCTTTTTTGATGGCTTGCCGGAGCTCTAGATCGCTCAAGTTGCGCCGCATGAGGGCTGCGACTACAAAAGCGCCGTCCCACATTTCAAAACAGTTGTCGAACTTGCGGCTATCTTCACCGCGCAATAGAGCTTGATGGGCGTAGTCAACGCGCTCGTTGAAGCTGGGAAGTCTGTAGGTCATAGACTTGATTGCCTGCTGGTAAAGGGGGCTGAGAAAGTGTTCGTGGGCCTAATTGATATAATTGAAGACCCATGCCTTGATGCCGTGTTGCTCCAGCACCTCTACAAAGGCACGACACGCTTCCTCATAGATGATGCGCGATTGCGTTCTTGGTCCCTGACAAAGAGATAACCGCCAGCCGCCTTCAGAGTGCCGATCACCCATCCCGCTTTGCTTTAAGAACCGTGCAAACGCGGATTGACAATCATTGATGACAACCCATGCTCCCCCGCAATCGGCCTGATCTTTGCAAGCTCTATGCGCTCTGATAGCTGCACTGGTGGCCGCATCATAGGCCATGTCCAGAATCCACTCAGGAGAACCCTCAGGCAGCAATGGCGAACCTAAAGACGCTTGCCTTTTACAATTATGGTGCTGTCAATCACGTCCAAATTACTTTGATAGGTTTCCAATATGTCTGGAAAGTTATCGATTAGAAATCCAGCTGCTTTGCGGCGCGTTTCTTGGGTAAGCCATATGTCCAGCTCCATTGCGCGGGCTTCTATAATCGGACACAGGGCTTCAAACTTCATGATCGTGTTTTCTGCCGGAGGCAATATTTTTGGTGCGTTGGGAACGCCCATAATCCAAGCATGATTGACTTTAAAAAATTCAGCAAAATGCATAAGCAGATCAAACGGTGGTGTGAAGTCTCCCCACTCATATTGGCTCAATCGGCTTACGGAGAAGTCAAACAGCTTGCCCATCTGAGGTTGTGTGAGCTTGCGCTCTTGTCGAAGCTCTTTGATCCTGCGCCCAATAATGTCTGCACGTCTGCTATCGATCAAATTCAACCTCAAACTTTACAAGCGTTATGAAATTGCGTTCAGCCTCATTCCATAAGATTTTAGCAATCTGAGGTTGTTTATCTGCAATCTATGCTTCCTGCAACAATATGTAAGACATACGGCCAGGTTCATTCAGCTCCATCCGATAGCTTGAGCCACTCTTCAGATAATCAGCTTATGGGTGAGGGAATTTATCTAATACGCTAGGTTTCTTCAACTCATAATTCCGTAATGTCTAATGCTAAGCTCTTAGCTGAGATTACAAACCTTTTTATTCCAAACTCCTCAATCATTCCGAACTACTTTATTCCGTCACATGTGGTGGTACAATCTATTCTGCATACCAGTATCCAACTCATGAGAGCAGCGCTTAAATGTCCGACAAACCATCTCTTAGTAATGCCCCAACAGATGATCCACGAAAGCCATCTTTCGAGATCCTTGGCCCCGTTCATAAGGGTATGAAGATAAAGGGCACCTATCCGCCACGGATGACAAAAGAGACTGTTGAAAAACACGTTATAGGCCCATTCGGCGGACGTTTCGAAGCGTTTGGAAATGGCGCGTTTGTCTACATCTGTTATTCAGATTGATTGCCGCCAGCACAGACTAAACTAGGTGTCTCTGCTCATTAGCTCTCACGCATCTTGCTCATGACGGAGAAGGGAGACAAGCCCATCATTCAAGTCGCCTCATCATGGTCATCATAAGCAACCACACGCGCCAAAATATTATGAAGTTTTAACTCTTCAACAAAGGCGTTACAGCCTGCCTCATAAGCGCAGCTGGACTTATAAGGCAGACCTAGAAGAAGTGACACCTTCCACCCTCCGGAGATCATAGCTTCTCCTACTCCCTTAACCTTCAGGAGGCGCACAAATGGAGCGTTAAGGTCATCAAACACAACATAAGCTCCACCTTCAGAAAAGTAGTCGCCGTTTTCTTCGACAAAAACACTTGTGGCCTCCAACGAAGCATCCCATGCAGCATCCAGCGCTTCAGAAAATGAGATTACATCCCTGCGACTCATAGTGTTCTGTTTGGTTGGAAAATTGAGGATCTTTGCACTCATTGTCCGGCTCTCCTGACCTGGTAAGTAAGCAGCCTCAATGTGAGGTCCGCCTTCACTTTCCTTGTCATTTGGAGCCGGTCGGTTTGATCAAGGTCAGGGCGACCGAAGGGGACCGGCTGCACGAAGCGCAGCGTAGGAAGCTGGTCGCACTGCCTGCTTGCAGGTTGCCTTGAGCAAATTGAGCGGGGACTTAGTTATTGACTAACTGTGCTGCTTTACGTGGTCGTAACTCTACCTAATAAGATCCGATGCAGCAGTCATAACCCCGCGCTACGATATCTTATCAATCAAGCAGATATGCCGAGGATGAGACTATGGATGCCAAAAGTAATTTACTTGAAACCATTGAGCCAGGACTTTGGATCACGAAGAATTTTGCTTTTACCGATGGTCCGGACGTGGATCGGTCTGTCTGGACAAGCCCTATCTGGCATTCTGGTTACAACCCGTCTTTTCTGGGACGCACGGCACTGCGTAACCCAACTGACTTCAAAGGCTCAGTTGGCTGCACACCTGTCGAAAATGGCCGCGCTCAGTTGAGGCTTAGCACATACAACCCACTTGACCCGAACCACACTAGCCTGCTCGGCGCTCAGATCAATACAATCAAAAAATGGGGACTGAGCCGCTACGCGAAGGTCGCCTTTCACGCGAGAGTCATATGCCCTACCTTGATGCCCAAAGGTGCTGTTGCCGCCTTGTTTGCCTATAACCTCCTCAATCAGGATAAAGATCAGAGAGATGAAATAGACTTTGAGCTGATCTCAAAGTACTGGAACGACCCAAAGCCGCAGATCAACACAAATGTTTTCCTCGACAGCAGCCGAGGCACAGCTGTACAAAACACCATTCATCAAGTGTTCGGCAATCCTATTGATCTGCATATCATCTGGTCATCAACTGGCATCCAATGGCTTGTCAACGGAGTTACCGTTCGAAAATCCTCTCAGGCTCCTCAGTCCGACATGAGCCTCACTCTCAACTTCTGGGCTCCAAGTGCAACAGGATGGACCTGGGCCTATGACGCCGATTTGCAGCCTTCAAACGCGCCTGGACAGAGTTGGACGTTTCAGGTTGCTTCTGCATCTGTTTCATACGTCACCTTATGAACGGAGTGAGTGCGATGTGGGATCTCGCAGATCCCGCTGAGCACCGGCCACTAGCTCAAGTCGTTTCACGGGTTACAAGAAGGCGAGAGCTCCCCTCGCCTTCTCTTTTCAATCCTCATTGAGAAACGCTACGAGATTTTCCATTTTATGAAGTGACAAGCTCCGGATCTCGACTTCGCAATATTCGCTGTCTGCCCTGACTTCAATCGACCCACTAGCTTGAGGATCAAACTTGCGAATGGCTTTTGTCAGCTTGTATCTGCCAAACATGTTGATTTCAGCTTCATTGGGCGCAGCTCGGTTTATTGTCTCTGCAATTTTCCGTTTTTTTCGCTCGTGCTCTGCGACTTCGGCCAACGCTTTATAAGCTCGGGGAAGTGCGGGTGTGACGATATCGCGGTTGATTTGAGAAAGGACTTGCTGAGTTTGTGTCGTAAATCGTCCTGGCGCAAAGGTTCGCCGCAACTCAACATTCTCATCAGGCGTGGCATGCGGTTTCAGGTCTCGCCAATAATGGCTATCTCCCAAATCCTGACGCAAGTTGGCCGTCACAACTATCCGTCTTTTGCTTGAAAAAAACCTGATAACCAAAGCTCCAACCTGAGATTCAACAGTGACGAGGTGATCTTGGGAGAGGATCTTACCCTCTCCCTCGAAAAGCAGCTTTGCAACTGGCATTACTGTATCAGAAAGGGTCACGCTGCAGTCTCAAGAGACGCATAACCAAAATGCGCTTTGGATGGGCGAACGCTGCCGTGACGTTCGCGGATCTGGTCCATTGAATACCGGCCACGGCTGCTAGAACGCCAAGCTGCAGGGCGGTAGTTCCACTTTTTCTTTTTGGATGCATATTTGAAACCGGCTGCTTTCAGGGCGTCTTTGTGTTGCTTGGTGTTACCGCTCACCCAGATCCACGAACCGCAAATTTCAATCTCCAAACCATCCAGATTGATAATCGCGTTCAATGCCGCGTTGAGTTCTTCCCCATAGTTGCTGTTTGTGGCCTCTTCAGTTTCGGTGCTGTCGGCATTTTTTAGAGCATCATAAGCAGCGTTTACGAGTTTCATCATCTCACCGCCTGCAGCGCTGGCATCTGGGTTTAGATCTGGATGGTATTTCTTGGCCGCTGCTTTGTAGGCCGCTTTGATTTCGTCCTGGCTCGCACCTGAAGACAGGCCGAGGATTGAAAGGGCGTCTGAGATAATCATGTGTTTTGCTCCCGCTTGAGATCCGTTTCTTTCTTCTTGTCGAAGACAGCGGGGGGAGCGGTGCAAGGATCGGAAGGCCGGAGGGGTATCACCCACTTGAGCGCAATAGCGCGGAAGCCGACCTGCAGCTGCAGGTCGAGTCCTGCACGCAGATTTGCGGTGCCGGTCTGCCGGCACAAGCAAAGCTAAGGAAGGATGGGGAGACCGGCCTGGAGACCGCGAAGCGGCTTTAGTCCTTGCTCCAGCGATGGGGCGAAGCCCCTAGCTGATTTCCTGACACAGGATGAGTTCTGAAACTGCTCGTAAACAGCGCCCATTATCCCTTATTTATCGGGGGCTATAAGTGCTGTCTGCTAAGATTATAATTGATGCCGCAACCGTAATATTCAAGCGGGAGGTAACCCATGAGTTTCATTAAGACAATTGCACCAATCATCTGCGCTTTTTTTCTTGTAGCAAGCCCTGCATTGGCAGATGGCGAAGAGACATTAGTAGATTTAACAACAAAGCAAAACATCGACAACGAGATGCAATTCTTGGATGACTTCATCCAAGGTTTGAAACGTGACCGAGATGGGGCAGGTAACCTATCTTTTGGGCAGTGTATAGATCGTGCGCGGGCTGCGAGAATTGCATGTCAGCAAAGAGCCGTTGACGGTGTTGGTTCCGAAGAATGCTACTACCAAGAAGACCGCGCAAGGGAGTGGTGCGCCCGAGCATGGGGTAACATCCTCCCATAAGATGAGGTGGGATTAACGCACTTTACGTAACAAGTGTTTCGTCGCTACAGCTAAAAAAGGCCGTAGCGACCCACCAGCGCTGCAGGAGACTAAGAAAGCTGAATAGCTGTACCGGCTTGAGATTATCGAGGGCTGGGCTTGAGATCGTAGTGATTTTGAGCTCAAGCTACGTGAGACTCTAACTTTGCTTCGGCTCAAATTATCTGAGAATGAGCGCACATTACGTGAGACGGGCTCATGTTGCTGAGACTGAACTCATTTCCCAGAGAATTAGAAGCATGCGCATGCCCAAAACAACGAAAGGATAGTGCACCCTCAACCAACTGCCCTGAAAGAAGCCTGCTTGCCCACTGGGCGCATCCTGTGGTGCGGCCCAGCACTGCCTTATATGTCTCGACCTCTCACCCAATGATGGTCAGGCACATCAAATGACATAATTAAATCCGAAGCGTGTTGTTCTTGATCTTGGTGACGTTTGATGAAGTCTACTAAATAGAACATGCAGGCGCGTGCTAAACGTAAGGACTTCATTGCCCCATCAAGAAGTTCATTTTGCTGGAAGTGACCGACATGGCTTTTTTCTGCATCTTCTGGCGCAAAGGGAAAGTCATGAACGGATAGAAATCTATGGGTTGTAAAATTTCTCAACGATGTAAGATGTGAAAGGTATCCGTCTTCATCTTCGTGCAAATCACAAATAATTTCTAGGAAGACACTCATCATATTGTTTTTTGACGCAATTTGCCTCAGGACTTCCTTATGCGTAAGCTCCCAACTACTTCCTCCCTTTTTCCTCCGCCAAAATGCTGTTTTTTTGAAATGAAAGCGTTCAGCGCTTGGGAGATCTAAGAGACACGCTATAATGACAGAGATTTTTTCCAGTATGTCTAAAGCCGTTTTTTGGGCGCTCGCCATAGCGGCCACATTAATTCCATATGTTGCGTAGTCCAAAGTATCTGAGTAGTTCGCTGTTTCTTCAAAACTCTCATTAGAAGCCTCAAACAAAACACGGCGTGCTAACACATAGTCAGACTTGATTATGTTGAACATTCGGAAAATGTCGGGCGGCTTGCTCCCAGAGATTCCGACACCTCTAAAAGATGGGACAGATAATAGGTCGTAGCGCTTTTTGTTGTACTCTTCTGGACTACAAAAAAGTGACAGAGCTAGATTGTTTTTTTGGACCCATGTTTCATAGGAATCTTGACTGCTGGTCTGTTCTGGTAAATTGAAACTCGTCCTATGCTCAATCAGCTTTTGGGCGAACTCAACATGTTGGTTACCGGCCAAATCTGCGAGAACATCAAGGTTGTTCCGAATAGTATCTTCGAGGAAAACGCTTCTGCGGTATAGCGAGTTAGTTTCGGCATAAAATCGATACCACTCATGTTCATGAACGATGAAGTATCTTAGCTGGTCTATTAGCGACAGTTCACCTACTGCTGCTACCGCATTGCGAGGCATGATATCTAATGCCTCGTTGTAGTAATCAAGGGCTTCAATGTAACGCCCACGAACCTTGAGGTGGTTCGCAATGTTTGTTGCTGCTTGGGAGCGAAGTTGAGTGGGGCTGTCTTCGGAAACCAGAACCTTCCCATAGTAAGATCTAGCCTCACTATTGCGCTTTGCACGTTGGCTTTTCGACTGGTGTATCCTTTTGTAGACCTCAGAATATGCACTCAGTCCGTTAGCTAGGGAATAGTAGTGAGCGGCGGCCCCGTTTCCAGCGCTACATTCTTTCTTTAGAATAAGAATGCCTGCACGGATTAAGTACGGTCGATTTAAGCTAATACCCGCGTCAATGTAAGTATCAGCTTTTTGCTTTTGCTCAGTTGGTGAGCTGCCTAGTGCTCGTACATGCTCTACAGCTTTTTCTGGAGAATGATCCAGCAACTCATTAATCACTAAATTCAAAGACATTTAAAAGTGCCGTAAGTTCTAAATAAGAGGTGACTCTGCTAATTCGGGTAGTTTTTTATCTTGTTAAGTGGGTCTGCTCGATCCAAGTCTACATGTACCAACCTGCAATCATAATCCATTGGGCTTGCAATCATCGCCATTTTGAGCCCGAATTAAATGACTTTATCTGGGGGCTCAAACCCACATTAATTGCGAATGAACCCAGATTGCTTGCGACCAGCCTGCAATCATAAGTCCGAACCCACATTAGTTGCGAATGGCGAAAACAGCGCTCTCAATCAACAGCTTAACCCCGCCTTTTACTTTTTATAGCGCGCGTCCTTTACTGATCAGTATCACAAACCCTCCAGAAACCCGTTTTCTTCAGCGGAATACATACGATGATTTCTAAACAGAGTAGGCAGACAAAATTATTCAATGAAATCAGGGCGTGTGTGCAGCGATCTAGTCCGTCTGTCAAACCACCGTTTGCTATACGGTCCAAAGACAGCTCGGAGCCCCTTTGCTGCCGTTCGTCGGCGCATAGGCATTCGCAAGAGCAGCATGTAGCTGGTGACCACAAGCATGCGTAATCGGGCTCGTCCTTCACGAGAGGTCAGCTCCTGTTAAGATCGCAGCATATTGCTGCGAGGATGGGAGAGCACCATGGAATAC
>NZ_LCWX01000183.1:0-233 GCF_001431305.1 Pseudovibrio sp. POLY-S9 | reverse complement strand
TGATTGAAGGGGCATGCCCCTTCAATCAAAAGTCAAAGCTGCGAAAGTGGGTAATTTTCAAGCAGCACAAATGGGGAAAATACATCCAGCACTGACATGGGGCACCAAACCCACATTAACTGCGAATGAACCCAAATTATTTGGTGCGCCGTGGAAAGGCGCGTTTTCCTAGCGGGTGCGAAACCCGCTCAATACTTGTCGCTTCGGTTGATAGCAGCCTGAGCGGATCATGG
>NZ_LCWX01000182.1:0-323 GCF_001431305.1 Pseudovibrio sp. POLY-S9 | reverse complement strand
GGTGGTTTGACAGACGGACTAGATCGCTGCACACACGCCCTGATTTCATTGAATAATTTTGTCTGCCTACTCTGTTTAGAAATCATCGTATGTATTCCGCTGAAGAAAACGGGTTTCTGGAGGGTTTGTGATACTGATCAGTAAAGGACGCGCGCTATAAAAAGTAAAAGGCGGGGTTAAGCTGTTGATTGAGAGCGCTGTTTTCGCCATTCGCAACTAATGTGGGTTCGGACTTATGATTGCAGGCTGGTCGCAAGCAATCTGGGTTCATTCGGTAGAGTCGGGGAGAGACGCGCCCTGCGGTAGATGAGGGGAGTAGCTGT
>NZ_LCWX01000181.1:0-251 GCF_001431305.1 Pseudovibrio sp. POLY-S9 | reverse complement strand
ATCTTGCGGTAAGACAGTTCAATGGTGATCAGCTGAGTGAAGTCAGCATTCTTCGGATCCTGACAATGTGGCAGGCCACACTCGATGTTGGTGATCAGCGCATCTTCAAAGGAGGTGGTGAAGAAATGCTCCTGCTTGCCGGAAGAATTAGTACGGTACCATTTGACTTCACATTTAGGCAGCATCTCACCGGAGACCAGCGCATTATACAGCAGCGGGATGGACTTGTTCATGGAGCAGGTGAACTTGAA
>NZ_LCWX01000180.1:0-332 GCF_001431305.1 Pseudovibrio sp. POLY-S9 | reverse complement strand
TGCAATGGAAGACTGATGAGTGCCACTTAAGTCAATCACCACATCACCTGAGACTGCACTTGTGTTGATGATATCAAGACCTTCAGTGTCTGTAATGATGGTGCGATCGCTTGTGCCAATTTCTGCGAACTCATTGGTATAGACATAAGTGCTGTTATCAGCAGCTTGATCACCGTAAAGACGAAGTTCCCAGTTCTGCAGAGTTCCAGTCTTTCCGCTCTGAGTATCCTTGACGATCAGCGTCCAGTCACCAGCACTTTGTCCAGCCCAGTGATTGGTGCTTGTTGTCAGCCAGGTCTGATCGAAATTGCCATGTCCACGATCTGAACTGC
>NZ_LCWX01000179.1:0-526 GCF_001431305.1 Pseudovibrio sp. POLY-S9 | reverse complement strand
CCGTTGCGGTGATGGTGAAGGCTTGCTCCTGCGGGCCATCGTTGTCGAGATTGGTCGTAGCTTCAAAGGAGTAGGTACCATCCGGATTGACGGTGAGCGTCCCTTTGGGCAGCGTGAACGTGGCAGGTGTGTTGGTGGAAAGGGAGATGGTCTGGTTGGCTTCTCCGGGTACTGAGACAGTGATCTGTGTGACGCCATCAGCACCGGGGCTAAGCGACCACGTTCCGTTTAAGGTGTTGCCTTCTGCGACTGAGGTTGGTGTGTCTGCGATGACCAGTTGTGGCGTGTCGTCAATGATGTTGACCTGAATGTCGGCAGTGACTGTGTCTCCGTCATGATCTGAAGCGTTTATGGTGATGCCGTTGATCTTGATGGGATTTCCGCTGGTATCATGTGGGAAGGCATCTGTCAGTGTGGCTGTGATCTGTACGGAGCCTTGCTGACCTGCTGGGATGGCTGAAGCATCCAGTGCCAGAATGATTGCAGGCGTGCCGTTGATCGAGCCAATAAGTTGACCATTTGAGAC
>NZ_LCWX01000178.1:38845-44599 GCF_001431305.1 Pseudovibrio sp. POLY-S9 | reverse complement strand
AAAAGGAGAACTAGACCTAAAAAAAGGCTGGTCACCAAACCTCAAACTGGGGAAATTTGGTCCAGCACTTTTGGGGAAATTTGACCCAGCATTGACAGACGGCAATGAACAGCCAGAGCTGAAAGCCGGTTCTCCGGACCAAGTGGAAGCTGTCGGTCAGGACCACGTTAAGAGCGAGGAAAAGGCTGAGGAAAAAGAGGCTGATGGCGTCCACGAGCAGGTTAAAGATGACGTTACGGAGCCTGAGAAAACAGCTGCTCAAGAAAAAGTGGAAGCAGAAGTTCAGGAGCCGTCTAAGCCTGAAGACGTTCCTGCCGTTGATGGTGATGCCTCCAAGCCAGATCTGATCCTGCCGGAAGATGGAAGTTTGAAAGAGGCTGCGGATATCATGGCGATAGCTGAGCGAGAAGTTGGATGCGGGGAAGGGGAAATCAAATTCACCGGCTTCAGTTCGTGCATCGGTGTTACCGTGCGAGACGGCACCAAGGTAAAAGGCGTGCACCTTGCCCTGATTAAACCAGACGGAAATCCATTCAACAAAGATGATGCAGAAAAAGTGCTTACGTCTTTAGGGACCTACTCAGAAGCAATGATTTTTGGCCAGATTGTATTTTGGAAAAATCCTGCAAACCAGGTTGCCGATGCCTTTAAGGTTCTGGAGGAGGGACTAAAAGCTGGAGCGACCAAAGAGGATGGTTATAAGGATTTTCAGTTTGATGACGGGGAGTACGGTGCTGAGATCACCGAGGATGATGATTTCTTCCCAACATTTTAAGAACAGGTGGAACCCGATGACCCGAAGTTGGGGCTTCTGATTATGGTTATTCGGGTTCCACCTTACTGCCCGGGCAAAGGGCAGGTTTTACGCGGTATTCGGGGATCAGGCTGGTAGGGTGCCAACCTTGCCGCGTAAACTGATTTTCTCTAATGGCTGGATGTTGGCGTTTGGCGCCAGTTCCTGGAAGGACAACACAGCCAGATCGGCATAGTCGCGCTCGATAACTTTTCTGAAGAAGCGGCGGATATCCATTGGGACCAGAATGACCGGAGCTATGCCGTTGTGTGCCAGATTATCGCCAATGGCGCTGCGCATGACGGTGATGAGCTGGCGGTGTGTATCCGGCGAAAGCGCCAGATAGGAGGCACCGCTGGTCTGTCTGATGGCACCGCGCACTTCATCCTCGATGTCCTTATCGATGAGATATGCCGGAATGATGTGCTGACCTGCAGAGTATTTGTGCGTGATGTAGCGGCTCAATGCCATGCGGATGTGCTCCGTCAACATGAGCGGATCTTTTTCCTTCTGGCCCCATTCCACGATGGCCTGCAGGATCGTGCGCATATCACGGATGGAGATGTCCTCACGCACCAGACGTTTGAGCACATCAGCCAACGAGATGAGAGGGACAGCGCGGTTTACTTCGCGCACCAGCTCGTCAAAGTCGCCTTCCATGTGCTTGAGCAGGAACATGCATTCCTGAATGCCGAGGAACTCTGCGGCGTGTTGTTTAAGCACATGAGCCAAATGCAGACTGAGCATGCCGGTCAGTGTCAGGGTTTGAATGCCAGCGCGCGTTGCTTGTTCAAAGTGTCGGTTGTTTACCCAGAAGGAAGGGGTGTTTGGCAGGAAACTGTCGCCTTCCTCGTAAGGAATGTTGAACATAGCGAGGTTTGGCGGTGTTTCACGGGCAATGAAATAGCCGGACCGTGCTGCGCCACGGGCAACAGGGACTTCGTTGACGAGGATGCGGTACTCGCCTTCCGGCAGGCTCTCGTTGAGGCGCAGTTTAATGCCCGGGAAGGGGACACCAAGATCGAAATAGAGCGCTTTGCGCACCTTTGCGACTTCTCTGTCGAGCTTCTTCGGGTTGAGTGTGGACCTGACTGAAGACGAGATATCGACAATGAGCGGAACGGTGATTGTAATGGCCAGATCCTGAGCGGCTTCCACTTCGGTCGCCATGTCTTCATCAGGCATCATCATAGCTTCGCCTTCAGGCGCTATGGCCGGCGCAAAGGCTGAGAGCTGCTGTGAATCCTTTCTAGCGGACTGAGATTTTGTCTTTCGCATGGAGAAGAAAGAAACAGAGCCGAAGATTGCTGCAAGAAGCAAGAAGATGAAGGTTGGGAAGCCAGGAATAAGCGCGAAGCCAACCATGATTGTCGCTGCAATCATGAGGGCTCTTGGTTCACTGTTCAACTGTTTGGCGATGTCAGATCCAAGGTCGCTGGAATCCTCGGTGCTTACACGGGTGACCATGAACCCAGCTGTGATGGAGATGAACAGAGCCGGGATCTGAGCAACCAGACCATCACCGATGGTCAAAATGGTGTAACGATCCAGAGCATCAACAGCGCTCATGCCATGCTGGGAGGTGCCGATGATGACGCCGCCGATGATGTTAACCGCGGTGATGATCAGGCCCGCAATCGCATCGCCCTTCACGAACTTCATGGCGCCGTCCATGGAACCGTAAAGCTGGCTTTCTTTTTCCAGCTTGGTGCGGCGGCGCTTGGCTTCATCCAGTTCGATCTGGCCAGCACGCATGTCGGAGTCGATCGACATCTGCTTGCCGGGCATTGCATCAAGGGAGAAACGAGCGGAGACTTCTGCCACGCGTTCAGAGCCCTTGGTGATCACCAGAAAGTTTACGATGGTCAGGATCAGGAAGATAACGATACCGACGACCAGATTGCCCTGAACCACGAAGTTGCCGAAGGTGTCAATGATTTCACCGGCATCGGCTTTGAGCAGGATCAGACGGGTCGTCGTGATGGACAAAGACAAGCGAAAGAGGGTCGTCAGAAGCAAGATAGAGGGAAAGGCCGAGAGGGCTACAACATCTTTCAGGTAGAGCGCAGCCATCAGCAGGATCGCCGCAAGGCTCAGGTTGATTGCAATGAGCGTATCCACGAGAACCGTCGGTAACGGAAGGATCATCATGAATACGATTGCGATCAAAAGAAATGCCAGGAGAACATCATTTCTCCCTGACAACATTTGAAAGATTTTTTGCACGTCCTGCTCCTGATTTCAGCCTGCTCTTGCTTTCAGGCCAATTCACCTTTCGCTTCTAACAATTGGAAAAAGCCACAGGTGTGCCGCAGCAAACACTTGAGTAAAAATTTAAAAGAAGATTTGGAGTTATCCTTGCTCGTAAACGCTTATCAGGCGGGTAAAATGATTTCGCCGGTGTTTTCGGTCAGGGAGATCTGCGGTCCGGGTGTGGTCTCAATCATGAGATTGAGTTTGCCAGCTTCGCTCAAAAAGTCTTTGAGCGTGGTGTAGAGTTTGTTTCTATCCAGATTGTTGGTGTACTCGGTTTTGATCAATGCGAGATCGCCGTCCTTCTCAACAAGGCCAACACGGTAATTGTTTTCCACCTGTTGTTCCCCTGAGTAGCGTAGGGCGTTAAGATAAGTATCCCTTCGGGCTTCTGGCGCAGGGCTCCCTAAAATGGTGGAGATATGAAGGATATTATTGTCTTCATCACTTTCCAGAATGATCAGGAAATCTTCCAGTAGAACAGTCCAGGTTTTGGCTTCTGCGTACTCTGATATCTCCAAGGCTTCCAGAAGCGGTCCGACTTCAACCATCAAGTCGTGAATGATTTTGAAGTTGCCCATTCAGTTGTCCCTAACTCTACTGATTTATCTGGGATATTCTGTAGGGCCGGTCTCGAGAGTGTGTTGTGCTGTTTGATACAAACTACAATCATCTGAAGAAGAAAATTGCAGGCTGCATGCAATGTTTATTGGCGACGACTTATGATGAAGTCTTCGAACAGATGACTCGGCTCTGCTTTGAACTGTGAAATTGCTTAAGTCACTATGCGGAATTGGGTTTTACTTATTGCTTGACAATATAGTCTGATGAATATCTCATTACCTTAATAAAATTATAATGAAAAATCTTTTTGGGGGAGGGGTTGTTTTGTCTAAAGGTAATTTATTGAAATCTAGTCTGGTTGCACTTCTGCTTTTCGGCGGTGTTCTCTCTGCGGAAGCTGAAGTTATCAAGATCGGATACATTGATCCGCTATCAGGTCCGTTTGGGAGTACGGGTGATGCTGGGGTGAAGCACTTCCGCTATGCGGCTGAAGAAATTAATGCTGCTGGTGGTATGGGCGGCATGCAGGTGGAAGTGGTTGCTTTTGATAATAAAATCAATCCGAAAGAGAGCCTTGTTCAACTGCAGAAGGCGATTGATCAGGGCGTCCGCTTTATTGCGCAGGGGAACGGGTCGAGCGTTGCGAATGCTTTGACTGATGCGATTGCTAAGCACAACAAGCGAAATCCGGGAGAAGAGGTTCTTTTCCTCAACTATGCAGCGGTTGATCCGGCGCTGACCAACAAGAAATGCAATTACTGGCATTTCCGGTTTGATGCGCATGTGGACATGAAAATGGCGGGTCTGACTGATTGGCTGCGGGATCAGAAAGACATCAAGTCTGCTTATATTCTGGCGCAGGATTACTCTTACGGGCGAGCGTTTACAGCAGCTGCAAAGTCCATGATTGAGGAGAAACGTCCGGACATCAAGATTGTTGGTGCAGAGCTTCATCCGATTGGCAAGGTTAAAGATTTCACACCTTACGTGCAGAAAATGATGAGCGCGAAAGCGGATGTTGTGTTTACGGGAAACTGGGGAACAGACATGACGCTGCTGGTGAAAGCGGCGAATGCGTCCGGTCATACAGTGCCGTATCTGACGTTCTATGGTGGCGGCCTTGGGGCTCCGACCGCGATGGGGAAGAGCGCTGTTGGGTTGGTGAAGCAGATCACCGAGTTCCACGAGAACATCGAGGCCTCTGAAAAGCAGATGGCTCGGGTGGATGATTTTGAGAAAACCAATAGTCTCGATTACTATTATGAGCGGGTTTTCACCTTGATGAACATGCTTGACAAGGCCGTTGATGCGGTTGGGTCAGTGGATGTGCCCAAGGTTGCAGCTGAGCTGGAAGGGATGACTTATGAGACGCCGTATGGAGAGGTGACCATGCGGGCGGATGACCACCAGCTGATGCAACCTCTTTATATCTCTACGTTTTCTGAGGGTGTTGCCCGTGATGTTGAGAATACCGGTTACGGGTTCAAAACAGATATTACCATTCCGGCAGCGGCGACTGAAACTCCGACGACGTGCAGGATGCGTCGTCCTTCCTAACGATCTTACTTGAACAATGGCATACTCGGGCAATTGGGCTTGAGCATGCTCTTTTCTTTTGAGGGATGTTATGGAGACGGTTGTTTTTGCTCTGCTCAACGGGCTGATCTATGGCTTGTTGCTGTTCATGCTGTCCAGCGGATTGACGTTGATTTTCAGTATGATGGGCGTTCTCAATATGGCTCATGCCAGCTTTTACATGCTGGGTGCCTATTTTGCATTTACCCTTGGCCAGCACACCGGTTTCTGGTTTGCGTTATTTCTGGCGCCGATTTGCGTTGGAGCGGCGGGGGCCTGCGTTGAAAAATGGGGCCTGCGCAAAGTGCATGCCAGGGGGCATGTGGCTGAGCTGCTTTTCACGTTTGGGTTGGCTTATGTGATTGAAGAACTGGTGAAGATCATCTGGGGCAAGTTTGCTGTTGCCTATGAGATTCCGCCGGAGCTCAATTATTCGCTCTTCGAACTGTTCGGTTCTCAGTATCCGGCGTATCGCATTTTCATGTTGGCTGTGTCCATCGCGATGCTGGCGGGGCTTTGGTACCTGTTGAAGCGGACACGGATCGGACTGATCATTCAGGCGTCGCTGA